>JADGOP010000015.1 GCA_017882935.1 Actinomycetota bacterium | reverse complement strand
CCGCCGACCACCTGGGTGGGCTCGAGCACGCCCGGGCGCTGGTGGTGGGCGCCGGAGAGATGGGCGAGGGCATGGTCGTGGCGCTGGCCGGCGCCGGCGTGGCCGACGTCCGCATCGCCAACCGCACGCCCGAGCGGGCCGAGGCGCTGGCCACCCGCGTGGGCGGCTCGGTGCTCGGCCTCTCCGAGGTCCCTGGTGCCCTGGCCGACGTCGACCTGCTGCTCACCTCCACCGGGGCCCACTCGCTGCTGCTCGAGCAGGCCGACCTCGAGCCGCTGCTCGAGGCCCGCGCCGACCGGCCGCTGCTCATCGTCGACATCGCCGTGCCGCGCGACGTCGACTCCAGCATCGGCCTGCTGCCCGGCGTCACGCTCCTCGACATGGACGACCTGCGGCGCTTCGCCGAGGTCGGGCTCAAGCGCCGTCGCGGCGAGGTCGTCGCGGTGCAGGGCATCGTCAACGACGAGCTCGAGCGCTTCGACGCCGCCTGCTCCGCCCGCGCCGTCGCCCCGCTCGTCGCCACGCTGCACGAGCGCGCCGAGCAGGTGCGCCTCGACGAGGTCGACCGCTTCGCCTCCCGCCTCGACGGCCTCGACGATCGCCAGCGCGAGGCGGTCGAGGCGCTCACGCGGGGCATCCTGGGCAAGCTCCTCCACGGCCCCACCGTGAAGCTCAAGGACCTGGCCGGCACGGCCCGCGGCGAGCGTCTGGCCGACGCGCTGCGCGACTTGTACGACCTCGAACTCGGCTGACGCTCGGGTCGGCGTCGGCATGACGGCTGGGGCCGCTCCACTCCGCATCGCCACGCGTGGCAGCGCGCTCGCGCGCTGGCAGGCCGAGCACGTGGCCGCGCTGCTGCAGGCCGCCGAGCCCGGCCTCACCGTCGAGCTCGTGGTCGTGGAGGTGGTCGCCGACCAGCGGCTCGACATCCCGATCTGGGAGCTGGGCGGCAAGGGGGTGTTCGCCAAGGAGGTGCAGGCCGCCGTCCTCGACGGGCGCGCCGACCTCGCGGTGCACTCGGGCAAGGACCTGCCGTCGACCACCGTGCCGGGCCTCGTGCTGGCCGCGGTCCCCGAGCGCGGCGACGCCCGTGACGCGCTGGTGGGCTGCCGCTTGGCCGACCTGCCGCCCGGCGCACGCATCGGCACGGGATCGGCGCGCCGGCGCGTGCAGCTCGTCGACCTCCGGCCCGACCTCACGTTCGGCGGGCTGCGCGGCAACATGGCCACCCGGCTGGAACGGGCCGCCGACTTCCACGCCATCGTCGTGGCGGCGGTGGCGCTCGAACGGCTCGGGCTCGCCGGCCACATCACCGAGGTCCTCGACGAGTCGGTGCTCCTGCCCCAGGTCGCGCAGGGGGCGCTCGCGGTCGAGTGCCGCCACGACGACGTGGTGACCGCAGCGCACCTCGCGGCGATCGAGCACGCGCCGAGCCGGCGCCGCGTCGACGCCGAGCGCGGCTTCCTCGCGGAGCTGGGCGGCGACTGCGACCTGCCGGCCGGGGCCCACGCGGTGCTGCTGCCCGACGGCCGGCTCCGCCTCGACGCGCTTTTCGCCTCGCTCGACGGCAGGGTGGTGCTCCGCCACCGCGTCGACGAGGAGCCGGGTGCGGTGGGCCCCGACCCGTCGGCCCTCGGGCGTGCTGCGGCGCGGCACCTGCTCGACCGTGCCGGCGGGCGGGCGTTGCTCGACCGCTGAGGTCCCTTCGCTCGAAGCGAGGGGATGGGCGTCAGGGGATGGCGGTCAGCTCGGCGACCACGGCCGCCAGCTCGTCGGGAAGGTTGATCGCGAGCTCGGTGCCCTCGTCGTTGGCGGTCTCCACCACGTCGATGCGGGACACCTCGCCGTCGTGCCACCAGAACACGTCGGGGCTGATCGGGCCCTCGCCCTCGGCGTGGTTGTGGCGGGCGAGCAGGACCAGGTTGGGCAGCGCCAGGGCCACGCCCTGGTCGTGGACGGCGTGCACCACGATGACGTGCCGGTGCGGCACCGCGAACAGGAGCCCGTGGGGCGGCGGGTCGAGGAAGCGCTCGATCCACAGCGCGTTGGTGGCGCAGAAGAAGCTGTCGCTCGCCAGGAGCATCAGCGGCACGCCTTCGCCGAACTCCTCGACGTCGATCTCGGGATGGTCCTCGGCGGCCACCCGGTCGAACGCCTCCTGCCACAGCGCGTCCTCGTCGCTCGCGGGCTCCCCGACGCCGTCCCCGACGCCGTCCCCGACGTCGCCGTCCCCGACGTCGCCGTCCCCGACGTCGTCCGCCGGCGCGGCTGCGCCGGCCGCCGTGAGCGCGGCCAGGTTGGCCGGGCCCACCGGCACCAGCCGGTCGGGGAGGTCGAAGACCAGCACCGCCTCGATGCCGGGCAGCACGGGTCGGTGGACCAGCTCGTCGGTGATGCGGTCCTCGGGGACGAGCCGCGCCTTCACCAGGCGCCGCGCCTCGGCGGGGTCGGCGGGGAGGGTGCCGAGCTCGGCGGGGTCGGCGTCGGTCATCGCCCGGCAGCGTAGGCCCGGCGGGTCGCGGCGCGGTCGGGTTCCGTGAGGCCGCGCGGATGGGCGCTCTCCGAGGTGCCTCTACGCTGACCGCCCATGACCGTGTTCCTCGTCGGCGCCGGACCTGGTGATCCCGGGCTGCTCACGGTGCGTGCCGCCGAGGTGCTCGCCGCAGCCGACCTGGTCGTCTACGACCGCTTGTCGGTGGCGAGCCTGCTCGACCTGGCACCTCCGTCGGCCGAGCGCGTCAACGTCGGCAAGGCACCCGGCCACGTGACCCTGCCGCAGGTCGACATCAACCGGCTGCTCGTCGAGCGCGGCCGCGGGGGAGCCACGGTCGTGCGCCTCAAGGGCGGCGACCCGTTCGTGTTCGCGAGGGGCGGCGAGGAGGCGGCGGCGCTGCTCGAGGCCGGGGTGCCGTTCGAGGTCGTGCCGGGCATCACGTCCGCGCTGGCGGTGCCCGCGTACGCCGGCATCCCGGTCACCATGCGCCACTCGTCGACGTCGTTCACCGTGGTCACCGGCCACGAGGACCCGGACGCACCCGAGGCCCACGCGGTCGACTGGGACGCGTTGGCACGGGTTGGAGGCACCCTCGTGATCCTCATGGGCGTGGCGCGTTGGCCGGCCATCGCCGGGCGGCTCCTCGCCGGCGGCCTCAGCCCCGACACGCCGGCGGCGGCGGTGCAGTGGGGCACCCGCCCCGAGCAGCGCAGCGTCCGGGCCACGCTGTCCACCCTCGGCGGGCACGAGCTGGCCTCGCCGTCGGTCATCGTCGTCGGCGAGGTCGCCGGGCACGACCTGGCGTGGTTCGAGAGCCGTCCGCTGTTCGGTCGCAAGGTGGTGGTCACCCGGGCGCGGGAGCAGGCGTCGACGCTGAGCGCCTCGCTGCGGGCGCTCGGTGCCACGGTCGTCGAGCTCCCCACCATCGAGATCGTCGAGCCTGCCGACGGAGGCGAGGCGCTCGACGGCGCGGTGCACGAGGTGAGCATGCTGCGCTACGAGTGGGTGGTGTTCACGTCGGCCAACGCGGTGCGCCGCTTCTTCGCCGAGGTCCCCGACTCGCGTGTGCTCGGCGGCGTGCGGGTGGCGGCGGTGGGGTCGGCGACGGCCGCGGTGCTGCGGTCGTACCGGGTCGTGGCCGACCTGGTGCCCACGGCCTTCGACGACGCCTCCCTGCTCGGTGCCTTCCCCGACCCCCCGTCAGCCGGGTCGCGCCGCGTGCTGTTCCCGCGCGCCGCGATCGCCAGCGACGTGCTTCCCGACGGCCTGCGCTCCCGCGGCTGGGAGGTCGAGGTGGTCGACGCCTACCGCACCCTCCCGGTGGCGCCCTCCGACCCGCTCCGGGCCGCGGCGTCCGGCGCCGACGCCATCACCTTCACGTCGTCGTCGACCGTGACCAACTACGTCGCGGCCGTCGGCACCCACGACCTGCCACCGGTGGTGGTGTCCATCGGCCCGGCCACCACCGAGGCGGCCCGGCAGCTCGGCATCGACGTCACCCTGCAGGCGAACGAGGCCACCGTGGCCGGGCTCGTCGATGCGGTGCGGCAGGTGATCGGGCGGTGAGCCCGGTGTTCGACCGTGGCCCGCTCTCGGGGCTCGACGCCCTGGTGTTCGACTTCGACGGGCTGATCCTCGACACCGAGACCTCGGCGTACGAGTCCACCCGCGAGGTGTTCGTCGAGCACGGGCTCGACCTCCCGCTCGCGGAGTGGCAGCAGTTCATCGGCACCGCCGACCACCTCCACTGGACCGACGTGCTCGAGCAGGCACTGGGCGCGGCCATCGACCGGGCCGAGGTGCGCCCGCGGCGTGACCAGCGCAAGCTCGAGCTGCTGGCATCCGAGGTCGTGCTCCCCGGCGTGTACGACCTGCTCGTGGAAGCGGCCGAGGGCGGGCTCGGCGTGGCGGTGGCCTCGAGCAGCCCGGCGGAATGGGTCGGCCCCCACCTCGAGCGCCTCGACCTGGCACACCGCTTCGCGCACGTCATCACGCGCAACGACCTCGGCGGCGACGCCGCCCGCACCAAGCCCGCGCCCGACCTCTACCGGCTGGCGCTGAGCGCGCTCGACGCCGACCCCGCGCGCAGCGTGGCGTTCGAGGACTCGCCCAACGGGCTGGCCGCGGCGAAGGCGGCCGGCATGTTCTGCGTCGCGGTGCCGGGCGGCATCACCCGGGGCCTCGACTTCTCGGCGGCCGACCTGGTGGTCGATTCGCTCGCGCAGGTGCGGTTGGCCGACCTGGCGCCCCGGCTGGAGCGGCGACCGTGACCATCGTCGAGCTGCGCACCGAGCGGCTGCTGCTGCGTCAGTGGCTCGACGCCGACCGCGAGCCCTGGGCCGCGCTGAACGCCGACCCCGAGGTCATGGAGCACTTCCCCGCCACGCTCGACCGTGCGGCCAGCGACGCGTTCGTGGCGAAGGCGTCGACCACGATCGCGGCCCGGGGCTGGGGCCTGTGGGCGGTCGAGGCGCGAGACGACGGCCACTTCGTCGGCATGGTCGGGATCTGCCCTGTCACCTTCGACGTGCCGTTCGTGCCGGCGGTCGAGGTCGGCTGGCGGCTGGCCCGGGCCGAGTGGGGCCACGGCTATGCCACCGAGGCGGCCACGGCGGCGGTCGACTTCGCGTTCGGCGAGCTCGAGCTGGACGAGGTGGTGTCGATGACCACGGTGCGCAACCGACGCTCCCGCGCGGTGATGGAGCGCCTCGGGTTCGTCCACGTGCCCGCCCTCGACTTCGACCATCCGCGGGTGCCGCCGGACAGCCCCATCCGCCCCCACGTGGTCTACCGCCGTCAGGCGGGGGGCCACTCGCCGGTGGTGAGGAAGCGGTCGAGCAGGTCCTCGTAGGGCTCGGGCCGGAGGTTGCGGTCGGCGAGCCAGGCCTCGTTGTAGATGGTCTGCTCGTAGCGGTCGCCCGGGTCGCAGATGAGGCTCACGACCGACCCCTCGTCGCCTGCGGCGAGCATCTCCGCCACGATCCTCAGCGCGCCCCACACGTTGGTGCCCGTCGACGCCCCCACGCGCCGACCGAGCAGCCGTCGCACCACCCTCGCACTCGCCACCGACGCGGCGTCGGGCACGCGCTGCACGCGGTCGACGACCTCCGGGATGAACGAGGCCTCGACCTTGGGCCTGCCGATGCCCTCGATGAGGCCCTCGGAGGCGGACGCGCGCAAGGAGCGGTCGTGCTGCTCCCACGAGTCGGCGTAGACCGAGCCCTCGGGGTCGACGAGGCACACCTCGGTGTCGTAGCGGCGGTAGCGGACGTAGCGGCCTAGGGTGGCCGAGGTGCCGCCCGTCCCCGCGCCCACCACCAGCCAGCGGGGCACGGGGTGCCGCTCGAGGCGCATCTGCTCGAAGATCGACTCCGCGATGTTGTTGTTGCCCCGCCAGTCGGTGGCCCGCTCGGCATACGTGAACTGGTCGATGAAGTGGCCGCCCGACTCCTCGGCGATGCGGCGCGCCTCGTCGTCGACCCGCGCGGGATCGTCGACCAGCTCGCAGCGGCCGCCCTGGAAGCGGATCTGGTCGAGCTTCTCCGGCGACGTCGATGCCGGGACCACGGCGACGAACGGCAGCCCGATGAGGCGGGCGAACGCGGCCTCGCTCACCGCAGTGGAGCCCGACGAGGCCTCGACCAGGACCGTGTGGGGGCCGATCCAGCCGTTGCACAGCCCGTAGAGCACCAGCGAGCGGGCGAGGCGGTGCTTGAGGCTGCCGGTGGGGTGCACCGACTCGTCCTTCAGGTACAGGTCGACCGGCCACTCGGCGGGGAGCGGCACGGGGATGAGGTGCGTGTCGGCCGAGCGGTTGGCGTCGGCCTCCACCTTGGCGATGGCCTCGTGCACCCAGCGTCGTTCCATGGCCGCAGCGTACGAGACCGCCGGGAGCGAGCCGCCGCTGCTCGAAGGGAACATGGCGACCTAGCCTGGACGCGTGAGCTTTCCGCAACGTCGCCTCCGTCGCCTGCGTCGCACCCCGGCGTTGCGCCGGCTGGTCGCCGAGACCGTGCTCGGTGTCGACGACCTGGTCGCCCCGCTGTTCGTGCGCGAGGGCATCGACCAGCCCCAGCCCATCACCTCGCTGCCGGGCGTGGTCCAGCACACCCGTGAGTCGCTCCGCAAGGAGGTCGCCGAGCTGCAGCAGCTGGGCGTCCCGGCGCTCATCCTGTTCGGGGTCCCGGCCCGGAAGGACGCCGAGGGCTCGGGGGCATCCGACCGCGACGGCATCGTGCAGGTGGCGCTGCGCGACGTGCGCGACGAGGTGGGCGATGACATGGTCGTCATGGCCGACCTGTGCCTCGACGAGTACACCGACCACGGGCACTGCGGGCTGCTCACGCCGAGCGGCGAGGTCGACAACGACGCCACCCTCGAGCGCTACGCCGAGGTCGCCATCGCGCAGGCCGAGGCCGGTGCCGACATCGTCGCCCCCTCGGGGATGATGGACGGCCAGGTGCTCGCCATCCGCGACGCGCTCGACGAGGAGAGCTTCGAGCAGGTCGCGATCCTGGCCTACGCCGCCAAGTACGCCTCGGCCCTCTACGGCCCGTTCCGCGATGCGGTCGACGTGAGCATCGCCGACGGGGGCGACCGCAAGGCGTACCAGCAGGACTTCCGCAACGCCCGTGAGGCGCTCGAGGAGCTGCGCGCCGACGTCGGCGAAGGTGCCGACCTGGTCATGGTCAAGCCGGCGCTGGCCTACCTCGACATCATCGTGCGGGCCCGGGCCGAGCTCGACGTGCCCATCGCGGCGTACCACGTGTCCGGTGAGTACGCCATGGTCAAGGCGGCCGGCGAGCGTGGCTGGATCGACGCCGACGCGGTGGCGCTCGAGCACATCACGGCCATCAAGCGCGCCGGCGCCGACCTGATCCTCACCTACTTCGCACGCGACCTCGCCGAGGCCCTGGCGTGACCGAGTCGCCCGGCATCACCGATCGCAACGAGGAGCTGTTCGAGCGGGCCCAGCGCGTCATCCCCGGCGGGGTCAACTCGCCGGTGCGCGCGTTCCGGTCGGTCGGGGGCACGCCGTACTTCGTGGCGCGTGGCGCCGGCGCCCACGTCTTCGACACGAACGGCCGTCGCTTCATCGACCTCGTCCAGTCGTACGGGGCGATCATCGCCGGCCACGCCCACCCCGCCGTCGTCGAGGCGGTGCAGCGCGCGGCGGCGCACGGCACGTCGTTCGGCGCACCGACCGAGGGCGAGGTGCGGCTGGCCGAGGCCATCGTCGAGCGGGTGCCCGCGGTCGAGCAGGTGCGGCTGGTGTCGAGCGGCACCGAGGCCACCATGAGCGCCATCCGCCTGGCGCGCGGCTTCACCGGTCGCGAGCGGCTCGTGAAGTTCGCCGGCAACTACCACGGCCACAGCGACGCGCTGCTGGCCGAGAGCGGCAGCGCCGTCGCGCTGCTCGACGCCGACGCGGTGGCCCGCACGGGTGGGGTCCCCGGCTCGGCGGGCGTCCCGGCCGGCGCGGTGGCGGCCACCACCGTCGTCCCCTACAACGTGGTGCCCACCCTCACCGAGGAGGTGGCGGCCGTCATCGTCGAGCCCTTCGCCGCCAACATGGGCCTGGTGGTGCCGCGCTCGGGCTTCCTCGAAGGCCTCGCCCGCGAGTGCCGCCGCGTGGGCGCGCTGCTCATCTTCGACGAGGTGATCACCGGCTTCCGCGTCGCCCGCGGGGGCGCGCAGGAGGTCACGGGTGTGCAGCCCGACCTCGTCACGCTCGGCAAGGTGATCGGCGGCGGGCTGCCCGTCGGGGCCTTCGGTGGCCGCGCCGACGTCATGGCCCAGCTGGCCCCGCTCGGGCCGGTGTACCAGGCAGGGACCCTGTCGGGGAACCCGCTGGCCACGGCCGCCGGCCTCGCCGCGCTCGACCTGCTCGACGCCGCCGCCTACGACCGGCTCCACGCCACCGCGGCGCGGCTCGCCACGGGGCTCGACCGCGCCTTCGCCACGGCCGGCATCGACGTCCGCGTCGCCCTGGCGCACACCCTGGTGGGACTCCACTTCGGCGACACGGAGCCGGCCGACTACGACGACGCGCGGCGCACCGACGAGGCCACCTACGCCGCGTTCTTCCACGCCATGCTGCGGCGCGGCGTCGCCCTCGCACCTGGTGCCTACGAGATCAGCTTCCCGGGACTGGCACACACCGACGAGCTCATCGACGAGGTCATCGACCACGCGGTCGAAGCGGCCTCCGAGGTCGCGGCGCAGCGCGCGCACGGATAGCGTCGGGGGCATGGCAGCCCGCGGTGATGTGGTTCCGTCCGATGCGCTCGTGCTCTTCGGTGCCACGGGCGACTTGGCCTACAAGCGCATCTTCCCGGCGGTCTGGGAGCTGCACCGCGAAGGCCGGCTCGACCTGCCGGTCGTGGGCGTGTCGTCTTCGAAGTGGTCCGACGACGACTTGCGCGACCGGGTCCGCAAGGCCATCGGCGAGCACCACGACACCATCGACGACGCCGCCTGGTCCGACCTGTCGCAGCGGCTGAGCTACGTCAGCGGCGACTACCGCGACCCCACCACCTTCGACCGGCTGGCCGAGGTGCTCGGCGCCTGCTCGCGCCCGCTCTTCTACCTGGCCATCCCGCCGACGATGTTCCCCGACGTGATCCAGGGGCTCGGCCGCGTGGGCCTGGCCGAAGGTGCCCGGGTGGTGGTCGAGAAGCCGTTCGGCCGAGACGCCGCGTCGGCCCACGACCTCAACGAGGTGGTCCACGAGGTCTTCCCCGAGTCGTCGGTGTTCCGCATCGACCACTTCCTCGGCAAGGAGCCCATCGAGAACCTGCTCGTGTTCCGCTTCGCCAACTCGCTGCTCGAGCCGGTGTGGAACCGCAACTTCATCTCGAGCGTGCAGATCACCATGGCCGAGGAGTTCGGCGTGGGCAGCCGTGGCACGTTCTACGAGAGCGTCGGCGCGCTGCGCGACGTGGTGCAGAACCACCTGCTGCAGATCGTGGCCCTCATGGCCATGGAGCCGCCCGCGGGGTCCGACGCGGCGTCGTTGCGCGACGAGCGGGTCAAGCTGTTGCGCCAGGTGCGCGCCTTCGACCCCGAGCAGGCGGTGCGCGGCCAGTACCGCTCGTACAAGGACGCCGACGGCGTCGACCCGCACTCCGACACCGAGACCTTCGTGGCGGTGCAGTTCGAGATCGACTCGTGGCGCTGGGCCGGCGTGCCGTGGCTGATCCGCGCCGGCAAGAACCTGGGCGTGACCACCACCGAGGCGGTCGTCACCTTCGCCACGCCGCCGCGGCTGCTCTTCACCGACGAGGACGCCACGGTCAAGCCCGCCCCCAACCGGCTGCGGTTCCGCCTCGGTGCCGACGACGGCATCGTGCTGCACCTCCACGAGAAGGCGCCGGGCGAGCAGCTCCTCACCCAGCCGGTGAACCTCGAGGTCTCGCACGAGACCGCGCTCGGGCCGCGCACCGACGCCTACCAGCGCCTGCTCGAGGACGCCATGCTGGGCGACCCGCGCCGCTTCGGTCGCGCCGACGCGCTCGACGAGCAGTGGCGCATCGTGCAGCCGCTGCTCGACCGGCCACCCCGTGTCCACCTCTACGAGGAGGACACGCTCGGCCCGCTCGAGGCCGACGACTTGGCCGAGCAGGCCGGCGGCTGGGTCGACCCCATCCCGCCCACCCGCGGCGGCACCGCCACCGTCGCGCCTCCCCACTGACGGCACGGTCCGCTCGCCTTCTCCGTACGAAAGGCGTCGCCCAGCGACGCTTTTCGCACGCAGATCGCAGGCGAGGCTGCCATAGGTGATGTTCGGTGTTCGTGACGTCACGAGCGGCGGACTTTCGCCCCTGAAGCTGGTGCAGTACCCTGTGTTCGGTGTTCGTGACGGCACAGACAGCGGAGATCGACGAGTTGCTCGGCGAGGTGGCCGATGCGCTGGGTGCGGTCGGCGTCGACGCGGCCGTGCACGAGCGGGCCCTGCGGGTCGACGGCGTGCCGGTCAGGCTCGACGTGGCGACCGCCGCCCACCCCACTCCCGTCGAGCTGGCGGAGCTCGCGCAGCGCACCGGGGCGCAGCGTCGCCGTCGGCCGGTGGTCGTCGTGGCCGATCGCATCAGCGAACCCGGTCGTGAGGTCCTGAGGCGCGCCGGCTGGGGCTGGTTCGACCGGCGCGGCCACGTGCGGGTGTGGGCCCCGGGCGTCCGCATCGAGGCCCCGCTGCCCGCGCCCGATGGCCGCGACCGGTCCCGTCTCACCAACCCGTGGACCCAGGTGGGGCTGGAGGTGGCGCTCGCCGCACTGCTCCACCCGGACGACCCGGTGACGGCCCGGCGCGTGGCCCCCGTCATCGGGCGCAGCGTCGGTGCGGTGCACGAGCTCGTGCGACGCTTCGCCGACGTCGGTCTCATCGGGCGGACGACGCACCAGCCGCTGCTCCCCGAGCTGTTCTGGGAGACGGCCGCACAGTGGCCCGACGACGGTTGGCTGGCGCTGCCGGTGGGGCTCGACGAGATCGCGGAGAAGCTGGGCCGCGAGACGTTGGTCCGCGTCGACGAGCGCGCCGCCACGCTCGGGGGCGCCCGCATCGCGGCGGCGGGAGACCTGCCTGCCCGGGCCTACCTTCCCGGCCCGGCCGCGCTGCGACGGGTGCGGAGCCTCGTCCAGCGCGAGGCCCCGACGCGGTGCTGGGTCCGGACCGCTCCGGTGGCGTGGCTGCCCGAGAACACCGAGCACCCGCCGAGTGTCGATCACCCGTGGCGTGTGGCGCACCCGATCGTCTGCGCGCTGCGGCTCGCGGCCGACCCCGCGCGGGGGCGTGAGGTCGTCGAGTCGTGGGGCATCGTCCCGGGCGCGGCCCGGTGACCGTCGCGCTGACCGGTCGGCGCGACGGCACGACCCACCGCGCGGTCGACCTGCTGTCCTCGCTCCCGCCGGAGCTTCGGCTCATCGGCGGCCTCGCCGTGATGTGCCGCGTCGGCACGCCGCACCGCGCCACGGTCGACCTCGACGCGGTGGCCCGCGACCTGCCGCGGTACCACGACCTCATCGTCGGTCTGGCCGTGAGCGCGGCCGGGGGTGGGCAGTACCGCTTCGCCGGTGACTTCGACCTCGACGTGATCGACGTGGCGCCGCTCGCCGCCGACGCGTTGATCGCCGAGGTCCTCACGCACCCCGAGCCACCCACCGACCTCGACCTCAACATGATCGCCCACACCTGGGCGCACGACGCGGCCACCGCGCTCGACCTGGTGGTGGTCGAGGACGGCACCGGCGCGGTGCTGGCCCGCGCTCGCCGACGGCTGGTGGCGTCCTCGGCGGGGCTCGTGGCGATGAAGGTGACGACGGTGCCGCTGCGTTCGTCGTCGAAGCCCGAGAAGCGTGCGTCGGACCTGTACGACCTGGGTCGGCTGCTCGTGTCGGGCGGCATGGCGCCGGCCGACCTCGCCGCGATGCCCGACGTGCTGCGCGCCACGGTCGTCGAGCGGCTGGACCACTGGTTCGTCTCCGACGCAGGGCGCGACCGCACCTACCGCGACGTGCGCCGCTTCGACGAGCCGCGCCTCGACCTCGATGACGTGGTCGACCACATCGTGTCCCTCGAAGAGGAAGCAGCCTGAGCGGAGCGAAGGCCGTACAGAGACACCTCCACGAGCGATCAGGGTGAGGTGGGGGAGGCGGGTGGCCGTGGCTGGGCCCCGACCCGCCGGACCGCAGTGAAGCGAGGACACGCCGGGTTGGGTGTGCCACGGACAGGACCCGCCGGGACCGGTGCCAGATTCCGTTCTCTGCAGGGTTGGTGCAACCCCCTCACACGAATCCTGCAAAGAACGGGGAAGCGCGCGGCGGGCGGCGGTCAGACCGAGGCCGGCTCCGGCACGACGCGGGCCATGGCGGCGACGGTGCGGTAGACGGCCTCGGCCGGCCCCAGCTCGTCGGGCTTGAGCAGGTTCGCCATGATCGCGAGCACCCACTCCATGAGCGACCTGCTGTGCATGCCGACGCGGGTGAGCTCGCGCATGAGCGCCGGGTTGCCCATCAGCTGCATGAAGAGCCGGGCGACCTTGAAGTAGAGGCCGTACTCCTCGTCGAGCAGGTGCGGGTAGCGCTGCAGCGGCAGCCCGCTGCCGGTGGCGAGCGACTCGTGGATCAGGTCGGCGGCGATGCGACCGGTCTCGTAGGCGTAGTCGATGCCCTCGCCGTTGAACGGGTTGATGGACCCCGCGGCGTCGCCGACGACGACCCAGTTGGGACCCACCTTGGGGTTGACCGACCCGGCCATGGGGAGGCGTCCGCCGAGGACGGGGCCGATGGCGCCGTCGGGGTCGAGGCCCCAGTGCTCGGGGGCGGTGATGAGCCACTCGTTCATGAGCGTGGTGGTGTTGACGCTCTTGTAGTCGCGGAACGTCGACAGCAGGCCGATGCCCACGTTGACGGTGCCGTCGCCCAGGGGGAAGACCCAGCCGTAGCCGGGGAGCGAGGCCCCATGGCGGTCGCGCACGTCGAGCGCGCTCTCGATCCAGGCGTCGTCGGCCTGGCTGCTGGCGTAGTAGCCGCGGATGGCGAGGCCCATGGGGTAGCTGCGGTTGCGGCTGGCGCCGAGCGTGCGGGCGATGCGCGAGTTGGCGCCTTCGGCGAGCACGACGTAGCGGGCGTGGGCGTCGCGCTTCTGGCCCGTGGCCTTGTCCTGCACGGTGATGCCGCGCACCAGGCCGTCTCGCAGGATGGGCGCCACCGCGTCGGTGCCCTCCCACAGCGCGACGCCCGCGTCGCGGGCGTGCTCGGCCACCATCTGGTCGAGCACCGTGCGCCGCACCACGAAGCCGTGGTTGGGGAAGTCGGGGTGCTCGGGCCAGGGCAGCTCGAGGGTGATGTCGTGGGCGACGGCCCGGAGGCCGCGGTTGCGGTGGTACGTCTCGAGCCGCGGGCGCAGCCCCATGTCGTCGAGCTGCTTGACGGCGCGCGGGGTGAGGCCGTCGCCGCACGACTTGTCGCGCGGGTAGGTCTTGCGCTCGATGACGGCCACGTCGAGGCCCGCCTTGGCGAGCCAGTAGCCGGTGGCCGCGCCCGCCGGACCGCCGCCCACCACCAGCACGTCGTGTCGGGTGGTGGTGTCGGGCACGGGGGAGGCTCCTGGGTCGGGCCGGTCGGGCCGGTCGGGACCCGGCCGGGCTACTTCTTGACGGGGCAGGCGGTCTGGGTCGCCGTCTGGCCCGCGGCGATGGCCGTTGCCTGCTTCTCGAGGTCCATGTCGTCGGGGCTGCTGGCGACCAGCCCGCCGAGGGTCACGCGCTCGTAGTGCACCACCAGCAGGATCTCGTCACAGGTGAGCGAGGCCTGGCCGTCGGGGCCGAAGCCCGGCATGCCGCCGGCGCCCACGGGCTTGTGGGTGGCGCCGTAGGTGGAGGTGGGCCAGTTGGCCGACCCGAGGTCGACCCACTTCACCTGGTCCTCCCACTTGGGGAAGGTCTTGATGACCGCGCCGCCGTTGAAGGCGGGACCGGAGCCGCCGCCGCCGGTGCTGCCGTGGCAGGTGGAGCAGTTCTTGGCGTAGAGGGCGCCGCCCTGGGCGAGCGGGGTGTTGTTGTTGGACACCGGCGTCATGGCGTTGACGTAGACGAGCGCCCAGATGAGCAGCAGCGGGAAGATCGGGACCGCCCACAGCGGCACGCGCTTGCGGGACTTGGCCGCCGCGACGTAGGGCGGGTCGACCGGGCCCGCGGGGCGGGCAGCCGGCGCGGCGGGTGGAGGCGTGGCGGCGACCGAGGCGCTGGCGGCGGCGGGCGCGGCGGCCTCGCCTTCGGCGGCTGCCTGTTGCGACGGCTGGCCGGTCTCGAGCGGCGACTCGGCGGGCTCCACCGACTCGGCTCCGGAGACGGCCGACTCGTCGTCGGCGGCGGGCTGGCCTTCGGTCGGTTGGTCGGTCACGTGCGTCCTCCGCTGGCGGGTGCTGGCCGGGCGGGTGGGGCGCTCGTGGCGCCGACCCTTCGGGCGCGGTCACTCTAGGTCGGTGCCCGCGCGGGGAGCCAAGCAAGGGCCCGCGGCGCGCCACCGTGGGGTCGCCGCGAGGTTCGCTCGGGGCTGCCCGGACGCTCCTGTCT
>JADGOP010000241.1 GCA_017882935.1 Actinomycetota bacterium | reverse complement strand
AGAGCCCCACCTGATCGATGGTCTGGGGTGCGCCCACGCCCTGCAGCTCCGGTGGGCGGTCGGCGGTGCACACGAGCAGCGGCACCGCGGCCTGGTCGGCCTCGACCACCGCCGCGTGGAACTCGGCCGCCGCGGTGCCACTGGTGCAGAGCAGCACCGCCGGTCGTCCGGTGGCCAGGCCGGTGCCGAGCGCCATGAACGACGCGGAGCGCTCGTCGAGCACCACCTCGACCCGGATGCTCCCGTTCCGCAGCAGCGCCACGGCGAGCGGCGTGGACCGCGAGCCGGGCGCCACCACGGCCGTGGTCACGCCGCCCCGCACCCATTCGTCGACCAGCGTCTCGCAGAACGTTGCTGCTGCCGACGCCGACGCGTCCGCCCCGCCGTCTCCTCCGCCCGATGTCATGGGTGCCATGATGCCGCCCATGCGGTTGCACGTCACGCACGAGGGCTCGGGACCGCGGGTCGTGCTCGTCCACGGGTTCACCCAGACCGGGCGCTCGTGGGACCACATCGCCGCCGACCTGGCACGCGACCACGAGGTCCTGCGGGTCGACGCGCCCGGCCACGGGGGCTCGGCCGACGTGCGCGCCGACCTCTGGGAGGGCGCCTCCCTGCTGGCCGAAGCCGGTGGGCCGGCCGTCTACGTGGGCTACTCGATGGGTGGCCGGCTGGTGCTGCACCTCGCGCTGCGCCACCCGGAGGTCCCGTCCGGGCTGGCGGTCCTGGGGGCCACCGGAGGTCTCGACGCGGCGGCCGAGCGGGCTGTACGGCGGGCCTCCGACGAGGTGCTCGCCGAGGAGCTGGAGCGCGACGGCGTCGAGGCCTTCCTCGACCGCTGGCTGAGCCAGCCGCTCTTCGCCGGCGTGCCCGCCGATCCCGTCGAGCGCGCCGCCCGGTCGACCAACACCGTCGCCGGCCTGGCGTCCTCGCTGCGCCTCGCGGGCACGGGCACCCAGGACCCCCCGCTGTGGCCGCGCCTCGGCGAGATCCGGGCGCACGCCATGCCGGCTCTCGTCCTCGCCGGCGAGCGCGATGCCAGGTTCACGGCCCTGGCGCAGCGCCTGGCGGCCGCCATCGGCCCGACCGCCACGTGCGCGTCGATCGCCGGCGCGGGGCACGCCGCCCACCTGGAGCAGCCCGCGGCGTTCCTGGCCGCGCTCCGCGCCTGGCTGCCGCGGGTCGAGGCCGCCGAGCCCGTCGTCTGACGTGCGCAGCTGCACTTCCACGGTGCAGCCACGCACGCCGAGCGGACGAACGTCAGCCCGACAGGGCCAGTCCGACGGTGAACAGCAGGCCGAAGACGAGCTGCAGACGACCGGTGTCGGCAAGCACGGCGATGAGGTCGCGGCCCCGGGCCCCGGCCAGCACGGCCCGCACCGGGCGCACCGCGGCGATCACCGCCGCCACGACCAGCAGTGCCCACAGACGCTGGCCCAGGACCGCCACGAGCACCCCGCCCACCAGCGAACCGGCGATCAACGTGACGTAGAGGGCGCGGGTGCGCGCGTCGCCGAGGCGCACCGCCAGGGTGTTCTTGCCCACCTCGGTGTCGCCGGGGATGTCGCGGAGGTTGTTCACCACCAGCAGCGCGGTGGCCAGCATGCCCACCGGCACCGAGGCCCCCAGACCGAGCGCCGTGAGGTGGCCGAGCTGCACGTAGGTGGAGCCGGCCGTGGCGACCACGCCGAAGAACACGAACACGAAGAGCTCGCCGAACCCGGCGTAGCCGTAGGGACGCGGGCCGCCCGTGTAGAACCAGCCGGCGGCGATGGCCAGGGCCCCGACCACGAGCAGCTGCCAGCCCACGGCCACGGCCAGCGCCAGGCCCGCCACGCCGGCGACGCCGAACGAGGCGAACGCCGCGAGCTTCACCGACCGGGGCTCGGCGAGACGCTGCCCGACCAGGCGCACCGGCCCGACACGCTTGGTGTCGTCATCGGTGCCCCGGATGCCGTCGCTGTAGTCGTTGGCGAAGTTGGTGCCCACCTGCAGGGCGAGCGACACGACCAGGGCGGCCGCGGCGCGCCACCAGATCAGTCCGTCGGCGGTCACGCCCACCGCGCAGGCGGTGCCGACCGCGACGGGCACGACGGCCGCCGGAAGCGTGCGCGGCCGGGCTCCGGCCATCCAGGTCCTCGCCGACGCCATGCGCCCGAGTGTGCCCGCGGGCAGCGGCCGGGCGCGAATCCGGCGGGAGTAACGTCGGCGTGAAGTGAAGGCCATGCCCGGGGTCGACCCGTCTCCTGCCGCGGTCGTGCGACCGGCCTCGATCCCGGAGCTCGACGGTGCCCGTGCTGTCGCGGCGCTCGGGGTCTTCATCTTCCACGCCGCCACCGCGGCCACGCCGTTGAACAAGCACGTGTTCCGGCTCACCGCCATCCTCAACAGCGGGGTGGGCGTGTTCTTCGTGCTGTCGGGGTTCCTGATCTACCGGCCGTTCTGCGAGGCGAACGTGGCCGGCCTGCCCGTGCCCGACCTGGCCCGCTACCTGGTGCGGCGCGTGCTGCGCATCTACCCCGCCTACCTCGTGTGCCTGGTGATCTGGTGGCGCTTCGGGATCGTCGAGATCCTCGGGGTGCGGGGCTTCCTCAAGCACGCCTCGCTGCTCGACATGTACTGGGCACCGGCCCGGCGCGGCGGTGCCGGCCTCGAGGTGGCGTGGACGCTGCAGATCGAGATGACCTTCTACGTCCTGGCCCCGCTCTTCGCCATCGCGGTGCGCCTCGCGGGTGCGGGACTCCGGCGCGTCACCGCCGGTCGGGTGCAACAGGCTGCGCTCGAGCTGGCGGCCACCCTCACGCTGGCGGTCGCGGGCGTCCTCGCCATCCCGTGGCACTCCCCCGAGGCGCACACGCTGGTGCGGCTCATGCTGCCCTGGATGGGCGAGCTGGGCACCGGCATGGCCCTGGCGGTGCTCGTGACCGCCTCGACGCGCCACGACTGGGCGCGCGCGGCGCGGGCGGCTCTCTCACGCGTGCCCATGTTCGTGTGGCTCACGGGAGCGGTGGCGATGATCGTGTGGCTGGGCCTCACCACGGTCAACGGCTGGTTCTGCGTGTTCTGCATGTCGCCGCAGCAGCACGTCCTGCAGGACCGCCTCACCGTGCCGCTGGCGGTGCTGTTCGTCACGCCGTTGGTGATCGGAGGGCCTCCGGGGCTGGCGCGGCGCACCCTCGCCTCGCGACCGCTCGTCTGGCTCGGCGTGGTCAGCTACTCCTTCTACCTGTGGCATCAGCCGATCATCAAGGCGGTGCCGAAGCGCTGGTACGCGCTGCACGGGCCGTGGGCGTCGTTCGCCACGATCTCGCTCGAGCTCGGCCTGTCGCTGGTCGCGGCCGCCATCAGCTTCCGCTTCGTGGAGCTCCCGGGGATCCGCCTCGGGCGGCGCTTCCCGGGCCTGCGCCGGAGCGGCCGGGTCACGCCGGCAGCGTCGCCGTGACCACCGTCGTCGCCCTCGACGTCCCTCGCGGCCCGGACTTCGTCACCGCCCTGCAGCGGGTCTGGGACCGGGGCGACGCGGCCCTGCCCGTCGACCAGCGGCTCCCTCACACGGCACGCAGCGACCTGCTGGCCACGCTGGCCGCCGGCTCCGTGATCGGTCCCGACGGCGACGAGGTGGCGCTCCCGGGCGGCCGGCCGGTACGACCGGGCGACGCCCTGGTGGTCGCCACCAGCGGCACCACCGGCCGGCCCAAGGGTGTGGTGCTCGACCACGACGCCGTCGCGGCACACGCCCGGGCCGTGCACGCCCGGCTGCAGGTCGCCCCGACCACCGACCGGTGGCTGGCCTGCCTCCCGCTGTCGCACGTCGGCGGCCTGGGCGTGGTCACCCGGGCGCTGGTCACGGGCACCGCGCTCGAGGTGCTCCCCGACTTCACCGCCGCAGCGGTCGACGACGCAGCGGCGCGCGGCGCCACACTCGTGTCCTTGGTGCCCACCACGCTCGATCGCATCGACCCCACCGGCTTCCGCTGGATCGTGGTCGGCGCCTCCAACGACCCCCGTCGCCGCCCGGCCAACGTGGTCCACACGTATGGCATGACCGAGTCGGGAGGCGGGGTGGTCTACGACGGCCTCCCGCTCGACGGCGTCGAGGTGCGAGTGGTCGACGGGGAGATCCAGCTCCGCTCCGCCACGCTGCTGCGCACCTACCGCGACGGCACCGACCCGCGCACCGCCGACGGCTGGTACCCCACGGGCGACCTCGGCGCGCTCGGCGACGACGGCGTGCTCCACGTCGACGGGCGCCGCGAGGAGCTCATCATCACGGGCGGCGAGAACGTCTGGCCGGCGGCCGTCGAGGCGCTCCTGCGTGCTGTCCCAGGGGTGGCCGACGTGGCCGTGGTGGGCCGCGACGACCCCGAGTGGGGCCAGCGGGTGGTGGCCGTCGTCGAGGTCGAGCAGCACGCCTCCGCCCCGCAGCTCGACGACCTGCGAGCCCTCGTCAAGGAGCGCCTCCCGGCGTTCGCGGCACCCCGCGAGCTGATCGTGGTGCCCTCGCTGCCGCGCACCGCCCTCGGGAAGATTCGCCGCGACACCCTTCCGGGCTGACACCCTGGTCGGGTGTCCGCCCCCCGCCTCGTCCTCGCCTCGGCCTCGCCGGCCCGCCTGCGGCTGCTCGAGACGGCCGGCCTCGCGGCCGAGGTGGTCGTCAGCGGCGTCGACGAGACCGTCGACGTGCCGGCCGACCCCGTGAGCCAGGTCCGGGTCTTGGCCGAGCGCAAGGCCC
>JADGOP010000240.1 GCA_017882935.1 Actinomycetota bacterium | reverse complement strand
ACCAGGTCGGCCACCCGCTCGGCGGGGTGGCCGTCACCTTCCACGGCGACCTCGCCGGGCACTCGCCCACCACCGTCGTCACCGATGCAGGCGGGCGGGCCTCGGTCCCCGTCACCGGCCACTCCTCGGTGGTGCGCGTGGCGGTCACGGCCACCGTGCCCGACGTCGCGCTCCACGTGTTCGGGCCCTCGGGCGCCCCGGCCCAGCGCGTCGTGGTGCCCGGGCAGGTCGCCCTGCGGGCCGAGGCCGCGCTCGCGCCGGTGCCCGCGGTGGTGCGCCTGCTCAAGGTGGGCGACGGCACGCCCGCCGTCGGCGTGGCCGGAGCCCACTTCACCCTCCGGCGGCTCGGCAGCCGCGGCCCGGGCCCGGTCATCACCGAGCTGGTCACCGGCGCCGACGGGGCCACGCGCTCGGTCACCCTGGTGCCGGGCGCGTACCTCGTCGAGGAGACCGCGCCGCCGCCCGGCTACCGCGGCGCCGGACCGTGGACCGTCCACCTCATCGGCGGCACCACGCGCACCATCCGCCTCGCCGACCCCGTCGCCCGCAGCACCCTGCGCCTCCAGAAGGTCGATGCGCACACGGGAAGGCCGCTGGCGGGGGCCATCCTGCAGCTGCGGGCCGACCGCGACGCCAACGGCACGTTCGAGACCGCGCTCCCCCCGGTCACCACCACGTCGGCCCCGATCGACCTGGGCAACCTGCTCCCCGGCCGCTACCAGCTCGTCGAGCTGCGCGCCCCTGCCGGCTACCTCCGCTTCCCACCCCAGGTCGTCGTCCTCGCCCCGGGTGCGTCGGTGGTCGTGCGCCTCGCCGATCCACCCTCCCCACCCGCCACCAGCACCACGTCCACCACGTCCACCACGTCCACCACGGTCCCGCCGCCCCCCACCACCGTGTCGCGGCCCACCACCTCCACCACCACCTCCACGCTCCCGCTTCCGACCACCTCCACCAGCACGTCCACCGTCGTCCCGCCCACCAGCACGCCGCCCACCAGCACGTCCGTGCCCGCCCCACCCCTGGCGCCGGCCCCGCCCGAGGCCGCCGCGCCGCCCGAGGTGCCCACGGCACCCGAGCTGCCCCGCACCGGCGGCAACACCATCGGCCTGGGGCTGCTCGGGGCGGGCATCGTCTGCCTGGGGCAGAGCCTGGTCCTCACCGTCCGGCGGCGGCCCTGACCGCGGCCGAGGCCCTGCCCCGACTCCGGGCAGCCCAGCCGCCCCGGTAGTCTCGGTTCAGTGCCCCAACGCCCACCAGCCGAGCCCCCCTCACCGGGGCGCCGGCGGCTCCTGATCGCCGGTGGCTACGTCGCCGCAGGTGCGGTGGCTCTCAGCCGGTTCGGTCGGGCCGCGTTCGGCCACACCGGCCACCCGTCCGAGGCCTCCCCCACCACCGTGGCGGGCGAGCCCGGTCCGCACGGCTCGCCCACGCTGCCGCCCGCGCTCGACGGCGCTGCGGTGCAGCCTGCCGCGGCCCACGTCTACGGCACCGTCATCAGCGGTGGCCGGGTCATCGATCCCGCATCCGGCTTCGACGGCGTGGCCCACGTCGGCATCGACGGTGGCACCATCACCGCTGTCAGCACCCAGCCGCTCCACGGCGCCAAGACCATCGACGCCACGGGCAAGGTGGTGTCGCCGGGCTTCATCGACTTCCTGTCGTACGAGCCCAACACCAACGGCGCCCACTTCAAGATCGGCGACGGCGTCACCACCAACCTCGGCATGCACGGCATGCAGAACGGCGTCTTCGCCACCCAGTTCTTCGACGCCTACCGCGGCCAGTGCCCGGTCAACTTCGGCGGTGCCTTCAGTGACCACTGGGTGCGCTACCAGAAGCTCGGCCTCAACGTCGGTGACTCGGCCAGCCCCGACCAGATCAGCTCGCTCGCCGACACCTTCGAGCAGGAGCTTCACAACGGCTGGCTCGGCATCGACTTCGAGCCCGAGTACACGCCCGGCGTCCAGTTCGACGAGATCAAGGCCCTCGCCCAGGTGGCCCAGAAGCACGGCGTGCCCTGCTTCTTCCATGGCCGCTACTCGTCGCACTCCCAGGAGCACCTCACCGTGCCCGAGATCATCCGGGTGGCGAAGGAGACCGGTGCCAGCGTCCACGTGGCGCACCTGCCGAGCACCGGCGGCACCTGGGACATCCAGTCGGCGCTCGAGCAGATCCACCAGGCCCGCGCCGAGCACTACGACGTCACCGCCTGCATGTACCCCTACAGCTACTGGGCCACCTACCTCGGGTCGGCCCGGTTCACCACGGGCGACTGGCAGACCAACTTCCAGATCTCCTACAACGACCTGCAGATCGCCGGCACCTCCGAGCGGCTCACGGCCGCCACCTTCCCCGGCTACCAGGCGCAGAACAAGCTGGCCGTGGCCTACGCCATCCCCGAGTCGTCGGTCGTGGCCGCGCTGAAGGACCCCATGGTGATGATCGGGAGCGACGCCATCGTCGACGGCACCAACAACCACCCCCGCGCGTCGGGCTGCTTCTCCCGGGTCCTGGGGCGCTACGTCCGCGAGCAGCACCTGATCTCGCTGCCCGAGGCCCTGGCGAAGATGACCATCCTCCCGGCGCGCCGCCTCGAGGCCAAGAGCCCGGCGCTCCGCAAGAAGGGCCGCCTCCAGCGCGGTGCCGATGCCGACATCACCGTCTTCGACCCGCACACCGTGGCCGACACGTCCACCGTCGAGAACCCGGCGGCCTACTCCGCGGGCATCGAGTGGGTGCTGCTCGGTGGCCAGGTCGTGAAGGACCGGTCGGGCGTGATCGAGGGCGTCAACGCCGGCCAGCCGATCATGTCCTCCGTCTAGCCCCACCCGAGGCTCCCCACCTCCCCCCACCGCGTTGTCAGCGGTCGGACGCGGCGACCTCGCCGTGGACCTTGCAGCGACCCCGCCAGCCGGTGGGCTTCACGAGCACCGCCAGACGGGTGCCGCAGGTGGCGCAGAAGTGCGGCGGGTCGAGCTCACGGCCACACCCCGGGCACTCCGACGTCAGCCGGCCACACGACACGCAGTGCTCGGGCGTCGCGTGGGTCGGGGGAGGGTCGGACGCCGCCATGCCGGCTCAGATCACGTGGCTGAGGGCGCCGATGGGCATCTTGAGGTCGGCGAGCATCTGCAGGTCGTCCTCGGGCGAGCGGCCCAGCGTGGTGAGGTAGTTGCCGACGATGAGGGCATTGATGCCGCTCGTCATGCCCAGCGCCTGCAGCTCGCGCAAGGTGATCTCGCGGCCGCCCGCGTAGCGCAGGATGACCGAGGGCAGGGCGAGGCGGAACAGCGCGATCCAGCGGATGGCGTCGAGCGCACCGGTGACCTGGGCCTCGCCGAGCGGGGTGCCGGGCCGGGGGTTGAGGAAGTTGACGGGCACCTCGGTGGGGTCGAGGTCCTGCAGCTGGGTGAGCAGCTCGATGCGCTGGTCGACCGACTCGCCCATGCCGAGGAGGGCACCGCAGCACAGCTCCATGCCGTAGTGACGCACCAGGCTGCAGGTGTCGAGGCGCTCTTCCCAGGTGTGCGTGGTGACGACCTGCGGGAAGAACGACCGGGCGGTCTCGAGGTTGTGGTTGTAGCGGTGGACGCCGCCCTCGGCCAGCCGCCGGGCCTGCTCGTCGGTGAGGATGCCCGCACTGACCGCGATGTTGAGGCCGGTCTCGTCGCGCACGATCGGCACCAGGTCGAGCAGCCGCTGCATGGTGCGCTCGTCGGGGCCGCGCACGGCCAGGACGATGCAGAACTCGGAGGCGCCGACCGCCGCGGTCTCGCGGGCCGCGGCGAGCACCTCGTCGGTGTCGAGGAACGGCGTGGCCTTCACCGGCGTGTCGAAGGCGGACGACTGGCTGCAGAAGTGGCAGTCCTCGGGGCAGCCGCCGGTCTTGACCGAGAGGATGCCCTCGACCTCGACCTCGGGGCCGCACCAGGCGAGGCGGACCTCGTGGGCGAGCGCGGCGAGCGACGGCACCGACTGGTCGGGGACGCGTGCGAGCACGGCGAGCTCATCGGCGGTGAGCAGGCGCCGGTCGTCGAGCAGCGCCTGCTCGGCGTTCCTCAGCGCGAGCCGTGCCTCGGCGGGGTCGAGCGGGGGCTGCGAGTCGCGGGCCGGGCCCGGCTTCGTCGTGAGCGCGACTGGCTGGTCAGAGGTCAGCGACATGCCGGCGAGCGTACCGAGGCACCGCCGCCCCCGCGAAACCTCGCCACCCCGACCGCACTCCTCCGCCGCCCCTCCTGCGTTCTGGGTGGGGATCGGCGTGCCGGGGCACGCCGATCCCCACCCAGAGGACGAGCGGTTGGTGTCAGTTGACCGGGCTCGAGAGGTCGACGCTGTTGGGGAGCTGCTGGACGACGCCGTTGTGGCTCGTCGCGTTGTAGGCCTCGACCAGCACGTAGTTGTCCTGGTTCGCACAGTCGAAGGGGAACGTCTTGGAGCCGTTCGGCGGAAGAGGCCCGTAGTTCGGGGTGGTGGTCTTGGCGTCGGCGCCGACGAGGGCCGAGGCGACCGACCCCGGGACCAGCCAGACCTGCGTGGTGTTCTTCGACGTCCACGACACGGTCACGCTGCTCGAGTCGACCGCGCTCTGGCACGTCGGTGCCGTGCTCATGGTCACGCCGGTCACCTGCGCGAGGCCGGTCGGGGCCGTGGTCGTGGTGGCCCCCGAGACGGTGGTTGCCGTGGCGCCGCCGCCCGATGTCCCGCCACCGGCCGAGCTGCCACCGCCCGAC
>JADGOP010000239.1 GCA_017882935.1 Actinomycetota bacterium | reverse complement strand
TTCTCGGGCTCGAAGGGCTGGGTGGAGCGCTACGGCACCCAGGAGGTGAGCCAGTTCCGCTCGGCCGAGATGATCGCCGAGAAGTGGGACTGCACCCGTGACGACATGGAGGCCTTCGCGGTCGAGTCGCACGAGCGGGCCATCCGGGCCCGGGCCGAGGGGCGCTTCGAGGCCGAGATCGCGGCGCTCGGTGACTGCGCCGCCGACGAGGGGCCGCGCGAGCCCAACTGGGAGAAGCTCCGCTCGCTGCCCACCCTCACCGAGGGCGGCCGGGTCACGGCGGCGTGCGCCAGCCAGATCTCCGACGCGTCGGCCGCGCTCCTGGTCGTCAGCGAGCAGGGCCTGAAGGACCACGGCCTCACGCCGCGGGCCCGCATCCACCACCTCTCGGTGCGCGCCGACGACCCGGTGTGGATGCTCACCGCGCCCATCCCCGCCACCCGCTACGCCCTCGAGAAGGCCGGCATGACCCTCGACGACATCGACCTGGTGGAGATCAACGAGGCCTTCGCCTCGGTCGTCCTCGCCTGGGCGAAGGAGCTCGACGCCGACCTGGGCAAGGTCAACGTCAACGGGGGGGCCATCGCCCTCGGCCACCCGCTCGGCGCCACCGGCGCCCGCCTCATGACCACGCTGCTCAACGAGCTCGAGCGCACCGGTGGCCGCTATGGCCTGCAGACCATGTGCGAGGGCGGCGGCCAGGCCAACGTCACCATCATCGAGCGCCTGTAGCCCGAGGTCCGGTTCCGAGGTCTGGTCCCGAAGCGACCGTGACGGTCGGTTTCGGACCAGGCCTCGTCCCTCGGGGTCGGCAGGTCAGCAGGTCTGGGTCCAGGCGTCGAGCGTCAGCTTCTTGTACACGGCGGCATGGGCCTCGAGAGCTCTTCGCCAGGGCCTGCGTGGGACCAACGGCAGCGCACCGGCGCGCCGATCCGTCCCCGGAGGGCTCTCCCGCCCGAGGTGACATGCGCCATGCAGACGCGGCTCGGACGTAGGAGAGCTCGCTACTCCACGGGGTAGGCGTGCTGGATGGTGCTGCGCTCGATGCGGTAGGGCGCGATGAGCGTGTCGGCGACGCGCCGGTGGTCGGGGTGGTCGATGTAGGCGCGCCAGCCTTCCTCGTCGTCGAACAGCGCGGCAACGCAGAGGTCGGCACCGTTCGGCTCGATGCCGAGGGTGACGGCGACCTCGAAGCCACGGATGCTGGGGACGAGGTCGGGCAGCTCGCGCAAGCCGTCGGCGGCGGCCTGCCGCTGCTCGGGCGTGGCGTCGTCGGCGAAGCGGAACATGGCGATGTGGCGGATCATGGCGTCATCCTTTGCGGGTGCGGGCTACTGCAGGCCGGAGAAGGCGCCGCCGTCGACGGGGACGGCGACACCGGTGACGAAGCGGGCGTGCTGCGAGCAGAGGAACGCCACCACCCGACCGAAGTCGAGGGCGTCGCCCACGATGCCGGTGGGCACGACCCTGCCGGCGTCGGCGGCGGTCACGCCGAGGTGCCTGAGGCGGTCGGTGTCGTGCAGGCCGGGCTGCACGGAGTTCACGGTGACGCCGTCGCCCGCCACCTCGGTGGCCAGCGTCTTGAGGAACGCGGTGGCGCCGGTGCGCGCCACGTTGGAGAGGATGAGGCCGGCCGACGGCTGCCGCACGGTCGACGAGGTGATGGCCACCACCCGGCCCCAGCCGCGCTCCTGCATGGCGGGCACCGCCAGCTTGCACATGGCCACCGTCGACATCAGGTTCAGCTGGAGCGCGGCGGGATAGGCGTCGAGGTCGGTCGACGCGAAGTTTCCGGCCGGCGGGCCGCCCGCGTTGGGTACGAGGATGTCGATGCCGCCGAGGGCCTCGACGGCGGCGGCGACGAAGGCCGACGCGCCCTCGACGTCGCTCACGTCGGCGACGAGCGGCACGACCGCGGCGTCGACGCCGAGGGACTCGACGGCGCGCTCGAGCCGTTCGGGGTCGCGCCCGCAGATGGCCACGCGCACGCCCTCGGAGGCCAGCGCGTGGGCGACGCCGAGGCCCAGCCCCGACGACCCGGCGGCGACGGCGGCCCTTTTCCCTTCGATCCCCAGATCCATCCCGACGACCGTACCGGGACCGTACCGGGACCGTGCCGGCGGGGTGGCGTCAGGTGGGCGGCGGTTGCAGGGCGTGCAGGGCGACGGCCGCGGCGGTGGCGACGTTGAGCGAGTCGACGCCGGCGGCCATGGGGATACGGACCCGGTCGGCGCTCGCCTGTCGGGTGGCCGCGGTCAGGCCGGGCCCCTCGGCGCCGACGATGAGCGCGAGCGGCGTGGGCCGGTCGCGGGCGGCCAGCTCCGCGGCGAGGTCGGCGATCGGCGTCGCTGCGGGGTCGGGTGTGAGGGCCACGGTTGCGATGCCTGCGGTCTGGAGCAGGCCGAGGGCCGCGGGCCAGGGCTCGAGGCGGGCGAACGGCACGCGCAGCACGTGTCCGAGCGACACCCGCACCGAACGGCGGTACAGCGGGTCCGCGGTGGAGGGGTCGAGCAGCACGGCGTCGACGCCGAACGCCGCGGCGTTGCGGAACAGGCCACCGAGGTTCTCGTGGTCGTTCACGCCCTCGATCACGAGCAGCCGCAGCGCCGAGCCCACGAGACCCGCCGCGTCGACCGGCGCGACGCGGGACGCGCACGCCACCACGCCACGGTGCAGGCGGAACCCGACCGTCGCCTCGACGACGGCCTGGGTGGCCACGAAGAGCGGCACCTCCTCGCCGAGCCGCGCCACCGCGGGCACGACGCGATCGACCTGCGACTCCGACACCAGCAGCGAGCGCACCGGGTAGGGCGAGGCGAGCAGCGCGTCGAGCGCCAGGTGTCCCTCGACGATGAAGCTCCCGAGGTCGCCGGGCGCGGCGGGATCAGGGGTCTCGACCGCCGCCCGCAGCTGCGCATCGGTGAGCCCGGCGTAGGCCGCGACCCGCGGGTCGGCGGGGTCGTCGATCGGCACTCGGGTCGGGGCCACGCCCGCCAGCATGGCGGTTCCGGGACCTGACGGGTCGTCAGGTAGCGTCGTCGGGCCAGTGGCCGTCAGCGCGGCGGCCCCGCATCGAACGCACACGGAGGACCTCATGAGCGGCATCTGCGACGGTCGGGTCGTCATCGTCACCGGAGCGGCGCGGGGGCTGGGCCGTGCCCACGCGCTCGAGCTCGCCCGGCAGGGCGCCAAGGTCGTGGTGAACGACGTCGGCGCCGAGCTCGACGGCTCGGGTGGCTCCACCGGGCCCGCCGCGGAGGTGGTCGACGAGATCGTCGAGCTGGGCGGCGAGGGCGTGGTCAACGCCGACGACGTGGCCGACTTCGCCGGTGCCAAGCACCTCATCGACCACGCGCTGGAGGCGTTCGGGCGCCTCGACGCGGTCGTCAACAACGCCGGCATCGTGCGCGACCGCATGTTCGCGAACGCGGCCGAGGACGAGTGGGACGCGGTGGTCCGGGTGCACCTCAAGGGCCACTTCGCCGTCGCCCGCCACGCCGCCGCCCACTGGCGCGACCTGGCCAAGGCGGGCGAGGCGGTCGACGCGCGCATCATCAACACCAGCTCCGGCGCGGGCATCCTCGGCTCGGTCGGCCAGGCCGCCTACTCGGCGGCGAAGGGCGGCATCGCCACGCTCACCCTCGTGCAGGCCGCCGAGCTGGGCCGGTACGGCATCACCGCCAACGCGCTGGCCCCCGCGGCCCGCACCCGCATGACCGAGGGCGCCTTCGCCGAGATGATGGCCGAGGTCAGGCCCGACGCCTTCGACGCCATGGACCCCGCCAACGTGTCGCCGCTGGTGGCGTGGCTCGCCTCGGCCGACAGCCGCGACGTCACCGGCCGCATGTTCGAGGTCGAGGGCGGCAAGATCGGCGTGGCCGACGGCTGGCAGCACGGCCCGACCGTCGACAAGGGCGCCCGGTGGGACCCGGCCGATGTCGGCCCCGCCGTGCGCGCCCTCATCGCCGACGCGCCGCCCCCCGCCCCCGTCTACGGCGCCGGCTGAGCGCCGCCCGATCCGCTGTTGCGTGTCCGCGAGTGGTTGCTCAGCAACCACCCACGGACACGCAATGCGCGTTTCGAGGGGTGACTAGCCGAGGCGCTCGACGATCATGGCCATGCCCTGGCCGCCGCCGACGCACATGCTCTCGATGCCGAAGCGCTTGTCGGCGTCCTGGAGCCCGTGGATGAGGGTGGTCATGATGCGGGCACCGGTCATGCCGAAGGGGTGACCGAGGGCGATGGCGCCGCCGTTCACGTTCAGCTTGTCGTAGCTGATCCCGAGGTGCTTCGCCGACGGGACGATCTGCGCGGCGAAGGCCTCGTTGATCTCGACGAGGTCGATGTCGTCGATGGTCATGTCGGCACGCTTGAGCACCTGGCGGATGGCCTCGATGGGGCCGAGGCCCATGATCTCCGGGTTGAGGCCGGTGACGCCGCTCGCCACGACGCGGGCCAGCGGGGTGATGCCCAGCTCGGCGGCCTTGGTGTCGGACATGACGACCACGGCTGCGGCGCCGTCGTTCAGCGGGCAGGCGTTGCCGGCCGTGACCGTGCCGTCGGGGCGGAACACGGGCTTGAGCTGCGACAGCTTCTCGACGGTGGTGCCGGCGCGGATGCCGTCGTCGGTGCTGACCACGGTGCCGTCGGGGAGGGTGACCGGGGTGATCTCGTCCTCCCAGAAGCCACGCTCGAGCGACGCCGTGGCCCGCTGCTGCGACATGGCGGCGAACTCGTCCTGCTC
>JADGOP010000238.1 GCA_017882935.1 Actinomycetota bacterium | reverse complement strand
GCCCTGGTGCGCGAGCCAGGCGAGCGCGACCTGCGCCGGTGTGCAGCCGTGCTCGTCGGCGACCGTCTTCACGACGTCGACGAGGGACACGTTGTGGGCCAGGTTGTCGCCCTGGAAGCGCGGCTGACCCTGACGGAAGTCGATGTCGTGCAAGTCGGCGGCGGTCTGCACCGTGCCCGTCAGCAGGCCCCTACCGAGCGGGCTGTAGGGCACCACCGCTATGCCGAGCTCGCGGCAGGCCGGCAGCACCGCCCGCTCGATGTCGCGGGAGAAGAGCGACCACTCGGTCTGCACCGCGGTGATGGGGTGGACGGCGGACGCCCGGCGGATGGTGTCGGCGGATGCCTCGGACAGCCCGAGGTGTCGCACCTTGCCGGCAGCGACCAGCGCGGCCATGGCGCCGACGGTCTCCTCGATGGGGACGTCGGGGTCGGGGCGGTGCTGGTAGTAGAGGTCGATGTGGTCGACGCCGAGCCGGCCGAGCGACGCCTCGCACGCCTGGCCCACGTACTCGGGACGCCCGTTCACGCCACGCGGCATCGGGTTGCCCGGCTCGATCACGATGCCGAACTTGGTGGCGAGGGTGACCTCGTCGCGGCGTCCGGCGATGGCCTGCCCGACGAGCACCTCGTTGGTGTTGGCGCCGTAGATGTCGGCCGTGTCGATGAGGCGCACCCCGAGGTCGAGGGCACGGTGGATGGTGGCGATGCCGCCCTCGTCCTCGCCGGGGCCGTACACCAGGCTCATGCTCATGCAGCCGAGGCCCTGCGGGGACACGAGGAGCGGGCCCCCGGGAGCGTCGATGGGGCCGAAGGTGCGGGTCTCGAGCGTCATGTCCGGCACGATACGGCGATTCCGCCGAGCGCGTCCCCGCCCGGCGCAGCCCTCAACCGGCGTTCTCTGCAGGGTTGACGCGTGCAGGTCGCACGAACCCTGCAACGAACGGGCAGGAGCGGGGGGCGGGGGACGGGGGACGGGGGGCTTGCTCTAGGCAGAGACCAGGCGCAGGACCTCGCCGACCGTGGCCTGGCCGTCGAAGATCAACTCGCCGTCGCGCAGCGCGATGCTGCGGTCGACGCGCTCGACGAACTCGGGGTCGTGGGTGGCCACGACCACCGCGGCGCCGTCGCCGTGGATCTCGTCGAGCAGCTCCAGCAAGGTGGCCTTGCCGGGCGCGTCGAGGCCCACGAACGGCTCGTCGACGAGCAGCACGGAGAAGGGTCGGACGATGCCGAGCAGCAGGGACGTCTTCTGCCGGAGCCCGCGGCTGAAGCGCGCCGGCAGGTCGTCGAGCCGCTCACCGAGGCCGAGGCGCACGGCCACGTCCTCGGCGTAGTCGTCCCAGCCGTCGCCGCCGTGCAGGCGCGAGACGTACTCGACGTGCTCGCGCACCGACAGGTCGTCGTAGAGGACCGGCTCGTCGGGCAGGAACGAGGTGGTGGCGCGCGCCGGCACCGAGCCCACGGGCCAGCCGGCGATCTCGACCTCGCCCTCGGTGGGCTCGAGCAGCCCCGACACCATGCGCAGCAGCGTCGACTTGCCGGACCCGTTGTGGCCGATCAGGGCCACCGCCTGCCCGGCGGGGATGACCAGGTCGATGGGGTGCAGCGCGGGCAGGTCGCCGTAGGTCTTGCCGAGGCCCACCAGCAGCAGCGCGGGCGCCGCCTCGCCGTCGTCGACGTGGTCGTCCGCGGGGACCACCTCGTCGTCGTCGAGCTCGTCGTCGAGCTCCTCGTCGTCGACCAGCTCCTCTTCTTCGTCGTCGTCGACCAGCTCCGCGTCCTCGAGCTCCTCGTCGTCGACCAACTCCTCGTCGTCGACCAGGTCGAGGTCGGTGGCGTCGGCCTGCTCCTCGTCCGTGCTGGTCGGGTCGGCACGCCGGGCGCGCCTGGCTCGGGAGCTCACTGGTCGTCCTCCTCAGCGGCACGGTCTGCGGTGCCGGAACGGGTGCCGGCGCGTGCCGACTGGGCTTGCTTGGCTTCTTGCATCGACAGCTGCCACCAGGCGTGGATGTCGTCGCGGAACCGCACCCAGGCGGCGGCGAGCACCGAGATCACCAGGACCGCCACGGCGGTGAGCTCGGCGGGCCCGGTGATGGCGACGTGCTTCTCGACGGCGACACGGGCGGCGAGCACGGGCATGACGCCGAGCACGGCGAGTGCCGGTGGCCAGGCGGTGCGCAGCGCGTTCTTCATGCCGGCGATCTCGGGGGGCAGCATGGCGCTGACGTCGTCGCCGATCTTGGGGGCTCCCATGAGCGCACTGACGACGGCACCCGCGGTGGCGCCGAACGCCACGGGGAGCAGCGCGATGGCGGCGACCTCGACCACCTGGCGGCTGGGGTCGATCAGGACGAACACCGTCGCGGTGAGGAACGACACCACGACCATCACCAGCGTGGGAACGGGGAGGTGGCGGACCATGAGCTCGCCCGGGGCGCAGGGGTAGCTGTCGCGCCGGGTGGGGTGATCGGTCTCCTGGGCCAGCGGCTCGATGGCGTCGAGGGCTGCGATCCAGAGCGCCAGGCCGGCCAGCACGACGAGCGGGAGGGTGCCGTCCCACACGCCGCGCAGCGCGAAGCCGGCGACGACGGCGGCGAGGAGCAGCCGCACGAGCCGGGACGACGGCCAGCGACGGACCCCGTACCAGCCACGGGCCCACACCACGAAGCGGGGCGCCCGCCGCGGGCCGCCGCCACGGCTGAGCCACGGCCGCTCCCGCGGGAGCTCGAGCGAGAGCTGGCGGCGCAGCACCAGCACGGTGCGGAGGTCCTGCAGGGTCACGGCGAACCGGAGCTGCCCGACGAGGCGGGTGCGCCGCTCGGCGAACTCGATGGAGATGCCGCCGACACCCACGAGGCCGTAGCCCACGAGCGCCACGGCGACGACGACCGGGATGAGGGCCAGCGGGTCGAAGTGCAGGGGCCAGAGCGCCAGCCGGCCGAGCAGCGAGAGCGGCGCCGTCGGGAGGCGTCCCGAGAGGTCGCCCAGCTGCCACGCCACGAGCGTGAGGCCGATGAGCGTGGCCGCCCAGCGCGGCAGGCGGTGGCCCGAGGCGACCAGCGCGCAACCCACGCCGAGCAGGACCGTGGTGAGCCCGAACGCGGCGCCGCACACCACGAACGCGGCCACGTTGTGGCCCAGCCGGTGCTGGGCGAAGACCCCGCCGATGCCACCGACCACGATGCCGATGAACGCCAGGAAGCGGATCTGCTTGAGGGCGGGCCCGCGCAGCGCGAAGCCCCGGTCGACGGGTGACAGCAGCACGTGGCGCACGTCGGGGGCCTCGAGCGCGATCGGCCCGCCCCGGCTCCCCGACCGCAGCCCGATGAGCACGGCGAGCGCGGGCACGAGGCCGAGCAGGGCGGGCCCGTTGCGCAGGACGTCGGCGACCCCCTGGGGCCCCAGGCGGTCGCCGCCGACCAGCGCCGACACCACCAGCAGGGCGACGAGGCCCAGGATGGCGGCCATGTACACGTGGTAGAGCGCGTCGACCCAGTGGACGTCGGCTAGGCGTTTCCGCTGACGGGCCCGGCGGAGTTCGACGAGCGCCGCGGCGGCCGGGTCAACGGCGGCGATCACGGCGGTCCACGATACTTCCGCCGGGTCGGAACTCCCGAACCCGGCCCGGGCTCAGTTGGCCCCGGAGTTGGGGTCGGGGGCGCCACCGTTCTGCCCGCCGCCGCCGAAGGGGCCGCCACCGAAGCCGCCGCCGGGGCCACCGCCGAAGGGCGTGGAGCCGGCAGGAGAGGCGGTGATGGTGGTGGCCGCGGTGGTGCCGTTCGAGGTGTCACCCCGGACGATCACGACCTCACCGGTGGCGAGGTCCGACACCTTGGCCTTGCTGCTCTTGGTGACGGTGGTCGCTGACGAGGTGGTGACCGTCACGGTGTCACCGGCCTCGGTCTTCACGTAGACGGTGTTGCCGTCGACCTTGGTGATGGTGCCGATCGCGCCGGCCCCGGCGAAGCGTCGCGTGTTGGTGCCACCGCCGGCGCCGCCACCGGCCGCGCCGCCGTTGCCCGTGGCGTTGCCCGGGAGCTGGCCCGGCGCGCCGGCACCGAAGCCGCCGTTGTTGCGGAACGACGTGTTGGCGGCGCTGGCGGTCGAGGACTTGTGGAACACGAGCGCGCCGGCACCGAAGCCGATCCCGAGCAGCACGACGGCGCCGAGGATCAGGGTCAGGAGGGGCAGGTGGACGCCGGACTTCGGCGGCGCGGACGGCCACGACTCGGCGTGGGGCTGGCCCTCGGCCGTGGGCGGTGCCGCGGGTGCGGCGGCCGGCGGGACCGGGCCGGTGGGCTCGGTCCAGGGGCTGGGGGTGGGCTGATCGGTCACGGTTGCTGCTCCTGGGGTGGAGAGGCGCGGCGCACCTCTGCGGTTGGTCGGGGTCGCGGGCGGATCACGGGGTCACTCGCGGCGCAGGGCTTCGATGGGCCGGAGCCCGGCAGCCCGGTTGGCGGGGTAGATGCCGAAGAAGAGGCCGACGAGGACGGAGAACAGCCAGTGTCGTCCACTCATCGGACCGAGTAGACCCGGCCTGCATGGGAGCAACCTGAGAATCGGGTGAGAAGTTCACCCGAGCCCGATGACGGGTGTCTGACCCTCAGACGGCCGGATCGCGCCGGCGGAACAGGATGCGATCGAGCACGAGGAACTGCACCACCCAGAGCGATCCGAAGGCGGCCACGTTCGCGAGCTCGACCGCGAGCGTGCGGCCCAGCGTGCTCAGCCCGGCCTGATCGGC
>JADGOP010000237.1 GCA_017882935.1 Actinomycetota bacterium | reverse complement strand
ATGTCGGGGCCTCGGCGAGCGGCAGCGGCTCGGGGCCCACGTGCACCCAGTCGTCACCGTGCGGTGCTGCGATGTGGGACATGCGGTCTCCCGTCGGCGGCCACCCGTGGACGCCGTCGTTGGATCGGATCGGTGCTGTGTCCGTGCCATTGAACCTGCTGGGAGGCGCGACGAGCGAAGTTCAGGGGAAAGGGACCGGGCGAGCAATGCAGACGGTCACGGATCGCACCGGTACCCGCCGCCCACGTGGGCGACGAGGTGCTGGGGCTCGGTGGGGTCGGGCTCGACCTCGAAGCGCAACCGGCGGACGTGCACGGTGACGGTTGCGGTGTCGTCGAAGGTCCAGCCCCAGACGGAGGCGAGCAGCTCCTCACAGGTGAAGGCGCGCCCGGGGTGGCGGGCGAAGAAGGCGAGCAGGTCGACCAGGCGGGCGCTGAGCGGCAGCGGCTCGCCGTGGCGCGTGACCTCGCGCGTGACCAGGTCGAGCTCGACCTCGCCCACCCGGACCGTCCCCGACCCCGGCGCGCCGACCTGGCCTCCCGCCCGGCGCAGCAGCGCCTCGACCCGTGCCGCGAGCTCGGGCGTGGAGAAGGGCTTGGTGAGGTAGTCATCGGCACCGCTCCCGGACTCGAGCAGGCGGTCGTCGTCCCCGCCGCGGTCGGTGAGCAGCATCACGGGGATCGGTGCCACCTCCCGGATCTGCCGGCACACCGTGACGCCGTCGAGGCCGGGGAGCCCGGCATCGAGGACCACGAGGTCGGGCAGCGTCTCGAGCGCCAGGTGCAACCCGCCCGGTCCGTCGGTCGCCACGTTCACCGCGTGGCCCTCGCCCACCAGGTGGCGGGCGACGACGCCTGCGAGCTGCACGTCGTCGTCGACCACGAGGATGCGCGCAGTCGCGGGGGCAGCGGTCACGGGCTCATGGTACGGGTGACCGCTCGGCCGGCTCCGGGGCGGGGCTACCTTGACGCCCCGATGACCGCTGCCCCGCCGGACCCCGCCCCCACCCGGCTGCCCACCGACCGCCGCGCGCCCCTGGCCGTCATCGGCGGCTCCGGCATCTACCGCTTCCTCGACGACGTGACCGACGTCGTGATCGACACGCCGTGGGGACCGCCGTCGGCGCCGGTCTCGATCGGGCAGCTCGGCGACCGCACCGTCGCGTTCCTGCCCCGGCACGGCACCGGCCACCACCTGGCGCCCCACCGCGTGCCGTATCGGGCGAACCTCTGGGCGCTGCGCGAGGTCGGGGCACGGCGCGTCTACGCCCCCTGCGCGTCGGGCTCGCTGCAACCCCACCTCGCACCCGGCGAGTTCGTCGTCTGCGACCAGCTCGTCGACCGCACATCGGGCCGGGCCGACACCTACTTCGACGGCGACATCGTCAACCACGTGTCGTTCGCCGAGCCCTACTGCCCCGAGCTTCGGCAGGCGGTCGTCGAGGCCGGCGCCGAGGCCGAGACCAGGGTCCACGACGGCGGCACGGTGGTGGTCATCCAGGGGCCCCGGTTCTCCACCCGCGCCGAGTCGCAGTGGTTCCGTGGGAACGGCTGGGACGTGGTGAACATGACGCAGTACCCCGAGGCGCTGCTCGCCCGTGAGCTGGGCCTCTGCTACGCCGGCATCGCCCTGATCACCGACTGGGACGCGGGGGTCGAGGGCGATCCCAGCCTGCCCACGGTGACGCAGACCGACGTGTTCGCGGTGATGGAGGCCAACGCCCACCACGTCCGGAACCTCCTGTTCGCGGCCCTCGACCGGGTCGGGCTCGAGCCGGGGTGCGGCTGCGCTGCGGCGACGAACGGCGTCGTGGTCACCGCACCGGGGGGCTGAGCCGCCCCCCGACCGTGTGGGACCTGCGGCGAGTCGCCACACTGGGACGGTGCCCGGCGCAGTCGTCGAGATGGTCGGCCTCCGTCACCGGTTCGAGTCGCGGGCGGGCGACGTCACCGTGCTCGACGGCGTCGACCTCCACCTGGATGCAGGCGACCACGCGGCTCTGGTCGGAGCCTCGGGCGTCGGCAAGACCACGTTGCTGTCGGTGCTCGGTGGCCTCGAGAGCCCGCAGGAGGGGACGGTCCGCGTCGACGACCACGACCTGGCCGGCATGTCGCGCGGTGAGCTCGCGACGTTCCGGCGGGAGACCGTGGGCTTCGTGTTCCAGCACTTCGGGCTGCTCGAGGCGCTCACCGCCGCCGAGAACGTGGAGCTGGCCGGCTCGTTGGCCGGTGCGGCCGCCGGCCCCCGACGCCGCCGGGCCGCCGAGCTGCTGGAGGCCGTCGGCCTGGTCGACCGGGCCCGGCACCGCCCGCTCGAGCTCAGCGGCGGCGAGCGCCAGCGCCTCGCCATCGCCCGGGCCCTGATGAACCGGCCGCGGCTCGTGCTCGCGGACGAGCCCACCGGGAACCTCGACGAGCGCAGCTCGACGCTGGTGATGGGCCTGCTCGAGTCGCTGCCTGCGGGCCACGGCTGCACCCTGGTGGTGGTCACCCACGACGCCACCATCGCAGCCCGGGCGCGTCGCTGCTTCCGCCTCTCCGGTGGCCGCGCGATCGAAGAGGCCATCCCGGTGTGAGCTGGCGGGACGCGCTCGTGCTCGCCGTGAAGGGCGTGCGGCGTCGACCGGGTCGTGCCGTGCTCACGGTGCTGGCCGTGCTGCTGGCCTCGGCGCTGCTGACCGCGCTGCTCACCATCTCGACGACGGCCCGGACCCGGGTCCTCGACCAGCTCAGCTCCGGCGGCCCCCTGGCAGGGATCAAGGTGGCGGCCGCCGCGCCCGACCCGGCGCAGGTCAACCAGGACAACCCCGACGTCGGCGCACCCAAGGACCTCGACGGTGCCGCGCTCGGTCGGATCCGGGCCCTGCGAGGGGTGCGCCAGGTCATCCCCGTCCTCAGCGTGCGTCAGTACGTCGTGCCGCCTCGGGGGCCGGGCCGCCGGCGGACGCAGCCGTTCATCGGGAGCGTGGTCGGCGTCGACCTGCGGCACGTCGGGCTGCTCCCGATCACCCTCGAAGCGGGTCGACTGCCCGTGGCGGGAGCGACCACCGAGGTGGCGGTCACCGACGGGTACGTCGAGCGGGTCGGGGTGACGCCCACGCAGAGGTCCCGGGTGCTCGGAACGGTGGTGGAGCTGGCGGCGGGGAGACTCGAGGACGACGGTGGGCACGCCCTGGTGCGGGGTCGGTGGACCAAGGCCACCGTCGTCGGGGTCGTGGGCCAGGACGCGGCCAACGGGGAGCTGCTCATGTCGGACCGGGCGGTGCGCGAGGCGCAGGCCTGGATCGCCAGCGGCGTCAACAACAGCCGGGTGCTCGGCGGCCCGACGTCGCCCTACGCGGGCGCGTACGTGGTCGCGCACGGCATCGACGCGGTCCCGCAGGTGCGGCGGGAGATCACCTCGGTCGGCTACTCGACGAGCGCGCCCGAGAACCTCATCGCCTCGGTGCGCCGGTACCTCCGCGTCGTGGAGATCGTGCTCGCCGCCGTCGGCATCATCGCCCTGGTCGTGGCCGGGCTGGGCATCGGCAACGCCATGCTCGCCGCGGTGCGCGAGCGGCGCCGCGAGATCGGCGTGCTCAAGGCCATCGGCGCCCGCGACCGCGACATCTACCGGGTGTACCTCATCGAGGCGGGCACGCTGGGCTTCGTCGGCGGCCTGGTCGGCACCTTCGTCGGGTGGGGGATCGCCGAGGCCGTCGGGGTGGTGGTGAACCGCTACCTGACCCAGCAGGGTCTCGAAGGGGTCCGGCTCGGCCTGCCCGTGCCGCTCCTGGTCGGGGGCATCGCCGGGGCCACGGTCCTGGCCCTGGTCGCCGGGACGTTGCCGGCCCTGCGCGCCGCCCGGCTCCCCGCGCGGGAGGCGGTGAGCGGTGGCTGAGCGACCGCTGCGAGGGCTACGTGCCGTGGCGGTCTCGGTGGCGGTGTCCGTGGCCCTGGCCGCCGGAATCGCGCTTCCGGGGTGCAGCCCCTCGAAGCCCGCCGACCAGGGACCGCCCACCACACCCGCGCCGCCGCGTCAGGTCTTCGTGGCCCTCGGCGGCAGCGAGACGCTCAACCCCGCGCGCGAAGGCGACCTGCCCGACGACTGGACGCAGCTGGTGTTCACGCAGGCGCTGAACACCTCGGCCGTGCACGTCGACCTGGCGAACGGCGACGGCACCGTGCAGAACGCCCTCGACGTGCAGCTCCCCGACGCGGTGGCGCTGCACCCGACGATCGCCACGGTCTGGGCGGGTGCGGCGGACGTGCGCAACGGCACGGGCTCGATCACGTTCCGCGACGAGCTGTCGCAGCTGGTCGCCCGACTGCGGGCCGCGGGCACCCGACGGATCCTCCTCCTCTCCCAGCCGTCGACGATGCCCACCGGGGGCGGCGAGTACACCGCCGCCGTGGGCCGGGTCGCGCGTGACTCGGGCGCCACGCTGGTCACCCTCGGACTCGTGCCCGCTCCGCTCGGCGATGCCGGCCAGCGGGCCATCGCCGCGCCGGTCATCGCGGCCCTGCGGCGCCGCTGACCCGGGCTCGGAGAGAGGGTCAAGCCGGGCGTGGCCCTGCCGATCTTCCTGCAGGGCGATGGCGTCGCCTGTCGATCCATCGCTCACCACACGAGGAGGCACTCCGGTGTCGAACCAGCCGCCGGAACGCCCCGCAGACCCCTGGGCGCGGCCCCCCGCCGCGCCGGGCTGGCAGCCGCCCCCGCCGCCGCCGACGCGTCCCACGCCGCCCCCCCGGTGGGGCACGCCGCCGCCCGCTCCGCCAGGCTGGGGCACGCCCCCGAACG
>JADGOP010000236.1 GCA_017882935.1 Actinomycetota bacterium | reverse complement strand
CTGGCGCCGCTCCGCGCGCCGCGCATCGGGGGACTTGCCCGCGTACTTGCGGCCTTCCCCCAGCCCGGGCGCGGGCCGCTGCTCCGGCGTGTCGGGGAGCTCGTCGGCCATGGTCGCAGTGTGGCACAGCGCCCGCACACCGCTCAGGGCTGCGGCGCCACGCACGAAAATCCGCCCGCCCGGCCCGACCGACCTCCGTACGCTCCTCCTGCGCACCCCGCACGCCGCACCCCGCACGACTCACCGGAGGCCACGTGGCGATCACGCCCGACACCAAGGACTGGACCTGGGTGCTCGAGCGCCCCTGCCCCGACTGCGGGCTCGACACCCCGGCCGTCGACCCCACCCGGGTGGCCGAGATGGTGCGCGACAACGCGCAGGCGTGGCGGAGCGTGCTCGCAGACACGGCCGCGGTGCGGTCCCGCCCCGCCGCCGGGGTGTGGTCGCCGCTCGAGTACGCGTGCCACGTTCGCGACGTTTTCACGCTGTTCGACGAGCGGCTGGCACTGATGCTCGACGACGACGACCCGCTCTTCGCCAACTGGGACCAGGACGAGACGGCCGTCGGCGAGCGCTACGGCGAGCAGGACCCGGTCACGGTGGCGGCCGAGCTCGAGCGTGCGGCACAGGTGCTTGCCGGCTCGTTCGCCGCCGTGCAGGGCGACCAGTGGGAGCGGCCGGGACGCCGTGGCGACGGCGCTCGCTTCACCGTCGGGTCGTTCGCCCGCTACTTCATCCACGACCCCGCCCACCACCTCTGGGACGTCACCGGGCAGCGCGCCCCAGCCGTCTGACGCCGCGCCCGGCCGCGCGACTTCGCCCTGCCACCCGACGGTTCGGGCGATGCCGTGTGAAGCTGGTGGTGTGCACGTCCGCTCCGATCGCCGCTACCACTTCGGGGTGGGCCCCGAGGAGCTGTGGTCGCGGTTCGCTCAGCTGGACGACTACCAGGCCTGGTGGCCCTGGCTGCGGCGCTTCGAGGCGGGGGGCATCGCTGAGGGGGAGCGCTGGTCGTGCCTGGTGCAGCCACCGCTCCCCTACGCGTTGCGCTTCGACCTCCTCTTCGACGAGGTGGTCCCGGCACGGTCCGCCGGCGCCCGCATCGAGGGCGACATCTCCGGTCATGCCCGCATCGACATCGATGCCACCGACACGGGCAGCGAGCTGCGCCTGGTGTCGCACCTCGCGCCGGCCAGCACCATGCTGCGCGTCGTCTCCCGCCTGGCCCGACCGGTGGCCGCCTTCGGCCACGACTGGGTCCTCGACACCGGGTTCCGGCAGTTCACCGACCGGGCGATCGGGGCCGGGGTGACCGCCGCGCTCGTGAGGCCACCCGCGACGGCGTGAGGCGTTCGGTCCGCCCTGGCCTCAGCCCTTCTCGGGGTCGGCGAGGTAGGTCTCGAGCTGGTCGCGGCGGATGCGGATGAGCCGCAGGGCACCTCGCGTGCCCCAGAACCAGGCCGCGAGCGACAGCGCGATGGCCACCACCACGCCCAGCAGCAGCTCGAAGTCGTCGAGGCGCTGGCCCAGGCCGTGCTTGGCCACGAACTTCCAGAGGATGAACGACGGCGTCGCGAGCACCGCGGCGAGCGCGGGCACGAGCGCGTACGGCAGGAGCACGAGGGTGATCCAACGGGCGTCGAGCCGCAGCTCCTTGCGGTGCTCCCAGCGCCAGTCGAGCTTGCGCGGGTGGTACGGGTAGAGGACGCCGAGCCACGACGAGATGCCGAGGAGGCCGAGCGGGACCGTGGCCACGGCGAGGGCGGTGATGCCGGCCTGGATCCACTGCCCGGTGTGGATACCGACCAGGAGCGTCGCGAGCAGGGCGACCGGCGTGACGATGATCCAGAGCGTGGCGTTCTTGGCGAGCAGCAGGCGACGCAGCTGCACCGGGTGGTCGAGCGCGGCGAGCACGCGTGCCCGGTCGGGCGCGAGGGTGTTGGTGGCCGGCACGTCGGACAACATCCACGACGCCAGGCACAGCGGGAGCGCGAACGCGCCGGTCAGCCGGGTGAGCCACGAGTGCGGCACGAGCCACCACAGCAGGAGCAGCAGGACCGCGTTGCCGGCGATGATGATGGGGATCTCGTAGGGCTTGCGGAACGTGCGCTTCAGGTCGCTCCGGATGGCGGCGGGCAGCGTCGTGGCGTCGACGCCCAGCAGCTCGGAGACCTCCTCGAGCGCACGGTCCTCCTCGGTGCCGTCAGGCACTCCCAACCGACCCGCTCTCCGGTGTCGGGGTGCTGTCCTCACCCGACCCGGACCCGGCACCACCGGCTCGGGCGAGGATCTCGACGATCGCGAGGTAGACGGCGAGCGCCAGGGCGGCCAGCAGCACGCCGATGGCCCCCGGCGTGAGGCCGGCAACCAGCAGGGCCAGCGCCAGGACCACGCCGACGGCCCGGATGGCCTGCCGGTTCGCCGCCACGAAGCGGGTGATCACGCCGCCGCCGTGACCCTCGGGGGCACGGTCGAACGCGGCGCTCAGCGTGGCACGCACCTTGACCGCGGCCCTGCCCGGACCCAGCAGCACCGCAACCAGGGCGATGAGGAGCCCGGCGGTCATGCCGGCCCGCAGGCTGAGGCGCAGGTAGTAGGTCATCTGCTTGATCACCTCGAGCGCGGTGTCCTGGGGCATCCCGTTCTTCGAGATGCTGCTGGCCGCGACGTTGCTCCCGATGAGCAGGATCGCCGCCACCACGCCGAGGCACCCGGCGAGCCCGAACCCCCAGTGGACGGCGGAGCGGCGGCGGTGGCCCGACAGCCAGAAGCCGACGAGGGCGAGGATGATGGCCACCCCGGCGAGCACGTAGCGCATGACGACCAGGATCTTCGTCGCCTGCCTCGCGGCGGCGAGACCCTGCGCGTCGAAGAGCTGGAGCCTGATGGCCGTGTGGACGATCGGGATCTTGTCGAAGATGGTGATCCCGCGTGCGTCGAGTCGCTTGATGACCGCTTGGATGATGGGTGTGAGATCGAGGGTGACCTTGCCGTTCACCAGGGTGACGGTGTTGCCCTCACCGGTGAGCGCCTTCTTGACCTGGTTGTGCGCGGCGCGGTTGGCGTCGGTCCAGATGGTCTTGAACTGCGGCGAGGCCAGGGCCTTCTCGGCCGTGGTGGTGACGAGGGTCTGGATGCCTCCCGTGAGCGGGGCCGCGAGGAACTGGGCGCGCTTGGGGAGCGAGTCGCGCGCGACCGCGGTGACGTTGAGCCCGGTCATGAGCTTGTCGGTGACCTGACCGGCGAGGTAGTCGGTGAGCCCGCGGTTGTCGGCGAGCGGCGCGACGGTGGCCACGTAGCGGTCGGTGTTGAGCAGCTCCTGCTTGGTCCACGTGGTGACGATTGCGAGCGGTGCCAGCAGCACGCTCAGCACCAGGCACACCGATGCCGCGATGCGCCGCCCCCTGCCATGGCCCTTGGGCTTCGCGGCCGCAGCCGGCTGGTCCTCGCTCTGCACTGGTGCGGTCATCTGGTGGGACCCTTCTCGACGGTGGGAACGCGGGTGGCGGGCGACCCGGATGTCCGGGCCGCCCCCTCTGTCGACCTAGCCCAGGACCTTGGCCTTCGCCGTCTGGAACTCATCCTCGGACAGCACGCCCTTGTCACGCAGGCCGGCCAGGCGAGTGAGCTCGTCGGCCGAGCTGAGCGGCGCGGCGGCCTGCTGGATGTACTGCGTGGCGGCGGCCTGCTGGGCCTGGGCCGCGGCCTGCGCGTGCTCGGCCATCTTCGAGCCGCGGGCGATCAGGTAGACGAGCACGCCGAGGAACGGCATGAGGATCACGAAGATCACCCACAGGGCCTTCGCGAAGCCACCCATGTCGTGGGAGCGGAAGATGTCGCCGAACACCCGGAACAGCAGGACGAGCCACATCACCAACAGGAAGAACCAGACGAGGTCCCACAGGAACTGACCGACACCGAACTGCGAAGCAAGCACAGCACTCCTCCTGGGGGTTGGGCCTCGTCGAGCGAGGCAGGACACCGCACATCAGAACACGTCCGGAGGGTCAAATGGGTCACCCACTTCGGGTGATGCCGCTCGTGGCGGTGGCCCGTGCGGCACCGAAGCTTGCCGGGCCGACGCAGTTGGGTGCGGCGTCCGGTTTCACCCCGGGGGTGTGAGCCGCCCGAGCGGGCCTCGTCGTAGGGTGTGCCGCCCGGCCGGGTCGACAAGGAGGCGGCACCCCATGAGCCCTCGAGGTGAGCGACAGCCGAAGCCACTGGCAACGCCCAAGCAGTTCGCGGAGCTCGACCAGAAGCGCCGTCGTAGCGCCATGATCCGCGCGATCACGCGCATCGCGTTGGCCTGGACGCTGCTCACCGTCTTCTACTTCCTGTTGCCGTGGGAGGGGCTGCACGGCGGCGACGGGCTGTCCCGGCTCGTCGCCAGCATGTGCGTGTTCGCCGCCGCCGCCGGGTGGGAGCTGCGCCAGACCACGCGGGCCGAGCTGCCCCAGTTCCGCGCCATCACCGCCCTCGGAGCCCTCACCCCGCTGTTCATCGTCCTCTTCTCCGGGACCTACCTCGCCCTGTCCCACTCGAGGCCGGCGTCGTTCAACACCAAGCTCGACCACTACAAGGCCTTGTACTTCATGATCACCACACTGTCGACGGTCGGCTACGGCGACATCACCGCCACCACCAACTTGTCCCGGATGCTGGTGAGCGTGCAGATGCTGCTCGACCTGGTCTTGATCGGCAGCATCGTCCGGCTCCTTGCCAGCGCGGCGCAGCGGGGCCTCCAGCGCGAAAGCGTCATGCCCCCACCGTCCCCCGTGGCCGAGCTCGCCTCCGAGC
>JADGOP010000014.1 GCA_017882935.1 Actinomycetota bacterium | reverse complement strand
GTCGAGCGTGGGGAAGCGCACGTTGGCGAGCCCCGCCGCCCCCGGCGTGGCCGACACGGCGCCCGACGCGAGCTGCCGGCGCAGCGAGAGGCCGACCCACGACCGGGGCACCACGACCGTGGCCGGGGCCAGGGGATCGGCGCCGCGCAGCTCGGCGAGGAGGGCCTGGAGCCGGACGGCACCGGGTCGTCCGTAGGGCACGAACTGGGCGGACAGGGGCATGGGGCGAACATACGCAGGGGGTGTGACAGCACGACGCGGCACGGCGATCGGTGCTGGACTGGCCCCATCGCCGACGTGCAGCAGGGCCTCAGCCTCGACAGCGGTGCCGGGCGCACGGTGCTGGTCGCGACGGTGCTCGGGTCGGCGCTGGTGTCGCTCGACGCCACCGTCGTCAATGTGGCGCTGCCCAGCATCGGCGCCCACCTCCACGCCCAGCTGGCGGGCCTGCAGTGGGTGCTCACCGGCTACCTGCTGACCCTGGCGTCGCTCATCCTCGTGGGCGGCGCGCTCGGCGACCGCTACGGGCGGCGCCGCGTGTTCCGCCTGGGGGTGGTGCTGTTCGTGGCCACGTCGGCGGCCTGCGCCGCGGCGCCGAACCTCCCCGTCCTCGTGGCGGCCCGGGTGCTGCAGGGTGCGGCGGGCGCCCTCCTCCTCCCCGGCAGCCTGGCGATCCTGCAGGCCAGCTTCGCCCCGGGGCAGCGGGGACGGGCGATCGGCGCCTGGTCGGCGTTCGGTGGGGTGGCGAACGCGTTCGGCCCGTTCCTCGGCGGGTGGTTGGTCGAGGCCGTGTCGTGGCGCCTGGTGTTCCTGTTGAACGTGCCGCTCGGCATCGTGGTGGTGGCCATCTCCGGTGCCATCCCCGAGACGCGCGACGCCTCCGCCACCGGTCCCGTGGACCTGGTCGGGGCGGCCACGCTCACCGTTGGCCTCGGTGGTGTGACGTTCGCCCTCATCCAGGCGGGGGGCCACGGCGGTGGCGGGGTCGTCGCGCTCCCGGCGATGGTGGGCATCGGCGCCCTGCTGCTCTTCGCCCTGACCGGCAGGTCGCGCCCGAACGCGCTCATCCCTCCCGGCCTGTTCGCGGCACCGATGTTCCGCGCCACCAACGCCGTGACCCTGGTGCTCTACACCGCGCTCGGGAGCCTCTTCCTGATCAGCATCGAGCTGCAGAACGCCCTGGGGTACTCGCCGGTCGAGGCGGGCGCCGCGCTGCTGCCGCTCACCGTGATCATGCTGGGCCTGTCGGCCCGCTCCGGCGCGCTGGCCGAGCGCATCGGTCCGCGCCTGCCCATGACCGTGGGGTCGTTCCTGGCGTCGGCGGGACTGCTGATGTTCTCCCGGATCGGGCCGGGGTCGACCTACGTGGCCGACGTGCTGCCAGCCGCCACGGTGTTCGGCTTCGGGATCGCCGGGTTCGTGGCGCCCCTCACCGCGGCGGTGCTGTCGTCCGCGCCGATCGAGCACGCCAGCGTCGCCTCGGGGGTGAACAACGCCATCGCCCGCGTGGGCGGTCTGATGGCGGTGGCGGCCCTCCCCGCGCTCGTGGGCCTCAGCGGCAACGCCTACCGCCGGCCCCTCGCCCTCACCGCCGGCTACCAGTCGGCCATGGAGATCGCCGCGGTCCTGGCCGCGGCCGCAGGGGCCATCAGCTGGGTGTTCGTGCGGCCGACCCACGAGGCCCGCGCCGTGGAGCCCCTGGTGTGCTGCCCCATCGACGCCACGCCGTTGCGCTGACCCCGCTCGACGTGTCGCCGGTCAGTGCATCGACGCCGCGACCGTGTGGAGCTCGGAGGCCCCCAGGTCGCCCGCGACGGTCAGCACGTACTGGTCGTCGACCGCCCAGAGGTGGGGGAGCGGCGACGGTCCGCCGCGCGCCGTGGTGCCGGCGAACGCGCCCGACCCGAGGTGGGTCGCGTCGGGGTCGGTGCGCGCCGGTGAGCCGGTGCCGCCCGCGCGGCCCGGGGACGCGAAGGGGTCGTGCCACGCCTTGGTGGAGGCGCCCGTGCGACGGGTGGTGACGGTGAGCGAGAGCGAGCCGCGCCGGTAGGTGAGGGACACCACGTCGACGTCGGGCGGGTTGGTGCCGCCTGCGGTGCTGCGGACGCCGGCCGGCGCCGTGGCCCGGACCGCGACGTCGGTCAGCACGTAGCCGTCGGGGACGAAGGCAGGCGTGAGCGGCTGGTAGCCCACGACGGCCTGCGCTCCGCTGAGCACCGTGGCGCGGAACCCGAGGTCGCGCGTGGCCGTGAGCGCGGCGCCGCCGACGCGGAGGCTGCCTGCCGGCAGCGGGTTGTTGGTGGCGAGCGACCCGAGGTGGACGTCGATGACCGACGCACCCCCGTGCAGCACCTGGAGCCGCAGGGGCAGCAGCAGCGACTGGTCGACCACCACGCGGACCTCGTCGCCCGCGGGTTCGGTGGCCAGGGAGCCCACCCCTGCGAGCAGGGGGTGGAGCGCGGCCGCCGACGAGCGCGGGAGGTGGGCGGTGATGACCCACACGGCCGTCGCCCGGCTGGTGTCGGTGGTGCCGGCGGGCAGCAGCTCCGAGGTGGTCACCTGGCGCCCGGTGCCCTCGTGCAACAGGCGCAGGGTGGCGGCGAGCGGGTCGCCGGTGGCCCGCGCGTCGAAGGCCGACGGGTCGGGCGGACCGGGAGCCAGGCCGGTGAGCGAGACCTTCGTCGCAGGCGCAGCGCCGCCCGGACCGGTGCCGCGCACCGCGAAGGTGCCCGCCGAGGCGTCGTAGGCCTCGTCCCAGTGGCCGTCGGCCGCGGTGAGCCGGTAGGACCCGTCGGACACGTGGATGAAGACGTAGCGACCGGTGGTGGGCTCGGCGGCGCGCCCGGTCGCGGAGACCCGGAGCGTGCCGGTGATCGTGCGGTCGGCGCTGAGCTCGTCGTCGAGGCGGTTCAGCACCTTGTCGGTGGTGAGGCCCAGCCGGGCGTCGCGGTTGGTGGCCCGGCTGGCCACCGTGACGACCACCAGCACCATGATGAGCATCACCACGACGGCCGCGCCGATCGCCGCGATCCGGCCCCACGGCACGTCCCGCGTGCGGGTCTGCCGCACGCGGGTGGCCATGCCCTTCGCGGCCTGCTCCGCACGCGGGTTCGGCGCCACGGTCACGGGCCGGGGCCGCGGCGGGGCGGCTCCGGGCGCGTGCGCGGACTGCGCGGCGCGGGCGGCCTCGCTCGAGCGGTTGCCGACCGGCCCGGTTCCCGGCGAGCGGCGGCGCGGCTGCTGGCGTGGCGGCGCCTGCGACGGCCCGGAGCGCGGCTGGCCCGGCGCCGGGGTGCTGAGCGTGGGCAGCGCGTAGCCGATGGCCGCGCTGCCCTCGTCGACCGGGTCGAGCCGCGTGGAGGGGGTCTGCCGGGCGACCAGGAGCCGCCGCGCCACGTCGTTCCAGAAGTCGGCAGCGTGCTCGGGTGCGGCCTCGGGTCGGTGCAGCGCCACCCCCGGCGTGGCGTCGCGGGCCGCACGGAGGTCGTCGCGGAGGCGGTCGGGGATGCGGTCGGTGACGCGTGCCGCCTCCCGGATGGTGAGGCCCGCCGCGTCGACCAGCGCCAGGGCCACGCGCTGCTCGTCGGGCAGCTCGATCGGCACCGGCGCCGGATCGGGGGTGGCCTCCCCGTCGTCGTGGGTCGCGCTGCGGGCGCGTCGCCGCGAGGGCCGGGTCTGGCGCCGCTCCTCGTCGAAGCAGGCCGTGCCGGCGACTCGCAGCAGCCACAGGCGCGGGTCGCGGTCGGGAGCCAGGTCGAGCGCCCGGTACGCCTTCACGTAGGCGTCGCGCACGACCCGGTCCATGGCCTCGGCGCCGCTGAGGGCGACCGTGAAGGCCCGCAGGGTGGCGTCGTTGGCGCGCAGCAGCGCCGCGAACGAGGCGTCGTCGCCCGCCTTCGCGCGCCGCAGGGCGAGCAGGTCGCGGGCCTCCTCGCGGGTGGCGCGGCTGGCGATGGCCTCGTCGCCGCCCACCGTTGACGGCGGGGTGGCCGGCTCGGGCCGCAGCCCCGGTTCGAGGTCGGTGGCGTCGTCGACCGCGTGGGCCTGGCCGGGCAGCTCTCGCCGGCCGGTGCGCGTGGGCGCGGGGGAGCCCGGATCGTCGGGTGGGGCGGGGTCCCGGTCAGGCACTGCCGCCGAGTGTCAAGCACCGGCTGGCCCGACGCAACCACCTGGACCGGATTCGTGGAGATTCCTGCAGGTGACGCGGCCTTCCGACCTTCCAGCAGGTCGAAATACCGTTAGCGTTTCGGCTACCACCAGACGGAGAGACCCACCCCGTGCCCGAGCGCTGGCTGCCGAACCCACCGCCCTACCCGCCGAGCCCGCCGCTCGACTGGCCTCCGGGCAGCGAGCCGCCACCACCCGAGGCGCCGGTCGTCGAACCAGCCCGCTCGGGTGGCATGCCGCTCGCTGCGGTCGTGGTGGGCGTGGCGCTGCTGGCGGCCCTGGCCACCTTCGGGCTCCTCCTGCTGCTGCGCCCCCCGAAGAAGCGGGTCGTGACCGCACCCCCCACCACCGTCACGCCGGCCACGGCACCCACCACGGCTCCGGGGCCGACCACCACCACGCCCGACGGGCAGGTGCTCACGCGGACGCAGCTCGCCCGGGCGCTCCCGGGGTTCATCGCCTTCGTCGAGCAGCACCGGGACCTCAAGTTCAAGTCCACGCCAGCGGTGGTGCTCGACACCGTGCCGACCTACCTGTCGGCGTGGCACACCTACCTGCGCTCCGACAAGCCGCTGCTCACGCACCTGAACGTGGTCATGACCGCGTTCGGCCTGAACCCCAGCAACACCGACCTGGTCCAGGCCCAGCAGACGTGGCTGGGCGACGGCACCGTGGCGTTCTACGACCCGGGCACGAAGGTGCTGCACGTGCGCACGGCGCCCTACACGTCGTACGTGAAGCAGACCATCGTGGGCATGCTCACGCGGGCCCTCGACGACCAGTGGTTCTCCATCGGCAGGCTCGACCCCTCGAAGGGCCTGGGTGAGGCGCAGTTCGGCCTGGCGAGCCTGGTGTCGGGCGACCAGCAGCGCATCGGGAACACCTGGCTCAGCACCCAGCCCTACGACGAGCAGCAGGCCGCGCAGGCCGAGGCGGCCGACCGCACGCCCAACGTGTCCGATCCCCGCCAGGTGCCGGTGTCGCTGGCGCGCTGGCTGTCGAGCCCCGACAACGCGGGCCCCGACCTGGTGCAGGCCGTCCTCGACCAGGGTGGTCGGGCGGGCCTCGACGCCGCCTTCCGCACCCCGCCCGGCGGCAGCCAGCAGGCGCTCGACCCCACGCGCTACGTGGGGGGCGAGAAGCCCCTGGTGGTGCCGCCCCCGGCCCCGGGAGCCACGCCCACGGCGTCGGGCGCCTTCGGCCAGTTGCTGATCCAGGACGCGTTCACCGACAAGGTCGACAGCGACCTGCTCTCGCAGGCGATGGACGGCTACCGAGGCGACGCCACCGTGGCGTGGACCTCGCAGGGCCGGTCGTGCGCCCGCATCCGCCTCGCCTCGGTCGACCGCGAGGCGACGACGGTGATGGCTCAGGCGGTCACGCAGTGGGCCAACCGGGTGAAGGCCACCTTCGTGATCATCGCCGACCCCACGCGCCCCGGGCAGTCGCTCGTGGAGGCCACGGTGTGCCACGCCGGTGGCGGTGGTGGCGGCTCGCCGAGCACCACCACACCCGGTCCCGGTGGGCCTCCGGGCACCAACCCCGGCGGCGGCCCGAACATCTGAGGCACCGCCCTGCGGGGCGTTCGGCGTCCCGCCCAGCAAAGCCGGGCGGCAAGGTGTTGAATCGGTCGTGTGACCGAAGCCTTGCCTCCCGTCCCACCCCCCGACGACAACACCCCGCCACCGGGGGAGCGGTGGTCGCGGCGCTCCTTCCTGGGCGGGGCGCTCGTCACCGGCCTCGCGGTGGCCGGCACCAAGGGCGCGGCGGCCCGCACCGCAACGCGTCAGTCGGTCCTGGGCAGCGCCGCGCTCCGCTTCCCCGGGTCGCGCCCGTTCCCCAAGCTGCCGGCCGGGGCGGAGTCGCTGCCGCAGATCCAGAACATCATCGTGCTGATGATGGAGAACCACTCCTACGACAACTACTTCGGCACCCTGGGCCGGGGCGACGGCTTCGCCTTCCGCCACGGCAAGCCGGTCGACTCGAACCCCTGGTCGGGCCACCCCAAGGAGGCCCTCCGGGCGTTCCACATGCCGAGCGAGTGCCAGCTCCACGGCGCCCCCGGCCAGAACTGGCACGCCAGCCACACCGCCTGGAACTACGGCCGCAACAACGGCTTCGTCGACGGCTCCGGGCCCGTGGCCATGGGCTACTGGACGGCCGCCGACCTGCCCTTCTACCACTCGATGGCCCGCAGCTTCCCGGTGTGCGACCGCTGGTTCTGCTCCACCCTCTGCCAGACCTACCCGAACCGCCGCTTCCTGCTCGGCGGCACGGCCAACGGCCTCGTGAGCACCTCGGTCAGCTCGCTCACCGACCCGCTCCCGCCGAACGGCATCATCCTCGACCAGCTCGACGCCCACGGCATCTCGTGGGCCAACTACTACACCACCCTTCCCGGCACGGCCGTGTGGGTGAACGGCATCACGGGTCGCGCCGGCAACCTCAAGCCGATCGACAAGTTCTTCACCGACTGCGCCGCGGGCACGCTCCCCGCCGTCACCTTCGTCGACCCCGACTTCGAGAACGCCTCCGAGGAGGACCCGCAGAACATCAGCCTGGGCGAGCAGTTCGGCGCCCGGGTCGTCAACGCGGTGATGCACGGGCCGCAGTGGGGCAGCACGGTGCTGCTGTGGATGTACGACGAGCACGGCGGCTACTACGACCACGTCCCGCCGCCCCGCGCGGTGCGTCCCGACAACGTCGACCCGGTCGTGGCCCGTCCCCCGGGCACCCCCGACGCCGCCGACCTCTACGACCGGTACGGCTTCCGCGTGCCGGCCGTGGTGGTGTCGCCGTTCGCCCGCAAGAACTACGTGTCGCACGTGGTCCACGACCACACGTCGGTGCTGAAGCTCATCGAGACGAAGTGGAACCTGCCCGCGCTGACCTACCGCGACGCCAACGCCGACAACCTGCTCGACTGCCTCGACTTCAAGGCTGCCGCCTTCCGGCACCCGCCCACGCTCGCGGCTCCGCACGTGTCGACCTGCACCCCGGGTGAGGTGGGAGGCCCGATCCCACCCCCGTCCGCCATCATCCACCGCAACTCCTAGGGTGGGAATGGTTGCTCGGGAAGGTTCGTGACGCAGCCGGGTGAGCTGGCGGGAACGCCGACCCCTCTCACCGAGACCCCCGCCGAGGAACCCGTGCTCCCCGACGACGTCGGTGCCCGCGACGACATCAGCTCCGACGAGGCCTCGGTGGCACCGGTCCTCGCCGGTGCCGAGGAGGTGGGGGAGCTGGCCGGACGGCCGGGCGGGCTGGCCGCCATCCGCGACGGCTTCCAGGCCCTCGACCGTGAGCACTGGGTGATGCTGTTCCTGCTCGGCACCACCATGTTCTTCGACGGCTACGACCGCGGGGTCGTGCTGGTGGCGCTGAAGCAGATCCGCCAGACGTTCGGGCTCACGCAGTCGGCCGCGTCGTGGTGGCTGGCGCTGCTCTACCTCGGGGCCCTGCCCGCGGTGCCGCTCACCCGCCAGGCCGACCGGCTGGGCCGCAAGCGGCTGCTCATCGGTGCCGTCATCGGCTACACGGTGGCCACGGGCCTCACTGCGCTCGCCCCCGATGCCGCGGCGTTCGCGGGCGCCCAGTTCGCCGCGAAGCTCTTCCTCAACGCCGAGGCCGCGATCGTGTGGACGATGGCGGCCGAGTCGCTGCCGGCGCGCGCCCGCGGCCTGGGGTTCGGCTGGTTGCAGATGAGCTCGGCACTGGGCGTGGGGTTCGGGGCGGTGGCCTTCGGCGCCATCATCCACCCGCTCGGCCTGTCGTGGCGCTGGCTCTACGTGCTCGGCCTGCCGCCGCTCCTCGTGGTGGCGTGGCTGCGACGGCGGCTGCCCGAGAGCGCCCGCTTCGAGGAGGCGCAGCGCCGCGGCGAGCTGGCGCGATCGTGGCGCGAGATCTTCCGGCCACCGCACCTTCACTGGATCGTGCTGGTGATGGGTGCGGGCCTGCTGATCAACCTGGCGGCGCAGGCCAGCGGCTTCGCCCTCGACTTCCTGCAGACCGAGCGCGGCCTCAGCGCCTCGGCGGCCAGCTTCATGCTGGTCGCGGCCGGCGCGCCCGGCATCCCGCTCATGCTCGCGGCAGGGGCGATGTCGGACCGCTACGGCCGCCGCCTCGTCGGCTGCCTCCTGGCCGGGCTCGGGGTGATGGGGGCCATGGGCTTCTTCTGGCTGCCCGGCGGCATCCCGGTGCTGCTCCCGTGCATGGTGGTGATGCTGTGCGGCGTGCTCGGGGCGGGGCCGGTGCTCGGTGCCTACACCGCCGAGCTCTTCAGCACCGCGGTGCGGAGCCAGGCCTCCGCCTGGGTGACGGTCGCGAACGTGGGTGGGCAGGCGCTGAGCTTCGCGCTCGGCGGCGCGCTGGTGGCCCTGTCGGGCTCGCTGTCGGTGTCGGTGACGCTGCTCGGGATCGGCCCGTTGCTGGGCCTCTCGCTGATCGCCTGGAAGTTCCCCGACACCCACGGTCGGGAGCTCGAGGACATCGAGAGGTGAGCGTCAGCTCGCGGCGCGGACCACCCAGTCGCCGGTGGCGGCACGTCGCACCGAGCCCAGGGCGTCGAACTCGGCCAGCAGGTCGGCCTGGTCGGCGCGGCCGCGCACGGCGTGCTCGACCTCACGGCGCATGGTGTCGAGCTGCTCGTTGCGGCGCACGCCGAGGGAGTTCTCGAGGCCCCGGTCCCAGATCGGCCCGACGATGTCGCGGCCCGCGTAGCGCCGGCCCGACGCGCCGACGACGGTGCGGTCGCGCACCTCGGTGAGCACCGTCTTGAGGTAGGCGACGTGGGGCGACTCGTCGGCCCGGATGTAGGAGACGAGGCGGCCGGCCTCGCCCTCGCCGGCCACGAGGTCGGGGTCGGCGAGCACGGTCTCGGCCCACGAGAAGGCGTGGAACGCGGAGATCTCGATGAACAGCAGCCCGATCATGCGGGTGAGCAGCGCCTCGAGGTCGAAGTCGATGTCGTCGGGCAGCACCCGGTTGGCGAGCGCCTGGGCCCGGAGCCGAGCGGGGTCGATCTTGCCGCCGGAGCCGGCCGCAGCGATGCCCATGCGCTCGAGCATGACGGCGGTCTCGTCCTCGGTGACGGGGCTCTCGAAGGCCACGTCGCGGGCGGCGAACCACATCTGCTTGTGCCCGCCCTCGTCCTCGTAGCCGGCCTCGTCGCGGGCGTGGGCCTCGTAGAGCCCGCCGCCGAGGTGGGTCAGGGCGGTGCCCCGCGTGTCCTCGTCGAAGATCGTCCCGAAGTCGGGGATCACGCTGTGGCGGATGAGGGCACCGAACCCCTCGACGGTGCCGATGCGGGTGAGGGTGGAGATGGCCGGCTCGGGCACACCGCGCTGGAGCAGCAGCCGGGTCTGGGGGACGTTCGGGTAGTGCTCGGGCCAGGTCTCGAGGGGGACGTCGAGCAGGTCGGTGCCGAAGGTGGCGGTGTGCTCGGCCTGCCAGGCCTCGATGGCGGGCCACCGGTTCTTGGTGCGCGGCGACACGTAGGCACCCGTCTCGTCGAAGCCCCCGTGGCAGCGCACCCCGCCCGCGATGAGCGGCTCGGCGATGTCGTGCGTGGCGAGCAGCTCGGCCTCGGTGTAGTCGAGCTGTGCGGTGCCGGTGTGCGTGGCGCTCATGCGGTGTACCCCCGTGGTTGCGGCTGCAGGCCCCTTCGGCGGCGGCCGTGGTCCTTGCCAAAGTGTAAACACATCTGTATACAGATTGGCAATGGCCCGCTCACCCCGTCCCCCTGCCACATCGGTCACAGGCGGGCGCCAGCTCATGCGGCGGGCCGAGCGGCGCACCTCGCTGCTGCAGGCCGCGGCCTCCGCCTTCGCCCGCGGCGGCTTCCAGGCCACGTCGATGGACGACGTCGCCGCCGAGGCCGGGGTGACGCGCCTCATCGTGTACCGGCACTTCGACTCCAAGGAGGAGCTGTACCGGGCGGTGCTGGAGCAGGTGTCGGGGCACCTGGTGGAGGCCCTCGACCAGCAGTCGGGCCTGCTCCCGGCCGACACCGGCACGGGCGGCCGGGTGGTGGGGGCCATGCTCGCCGTGGCCCGCCGCAACCCCGACGGCTTCCGGCTGCTGTGGGTGCATGCCCGCCGCGAGCCGGCGTTCGCCGCCTACGCGGCCGAGATCCGGCGCGGTGCCGTGGCGTTCGCCGAGGAGCTGGCCGGTCCGAACGCCCCGGGCGCCGAGCCGCTGCACCGTTGGTCGGTCGACTTCATGGTGACGGCCGCGGTGGAGTCGGTCCTGGGTTGGCTCGAGCACGGCGACGCGGCCCACGACGACGACTTCGTGGCCCTGGCCACCGAGGGGCTGCGCGGCATGATCGTGGCCTGGGCCGGCGCGGGGGCCGGTGCCGGGGATCAGGTCACGACTGCTGCAGCGGGAGCACCGCCTCGGCCAGCCGGCTGAGCTCCGCGTCCCAGTCGGCGGGCGCCGCCAGGGGCAGCACCACGAACTTCGACGCGCCGATGACGATGTAGGCCTCGAGCTTGGCCCGCAGGTCGTCGAGGCCCCCGGCCACCAGGTCGCGGGCGTCGACCTCGGGGCGCCGTGCGGCGAGCAGCGCGGCGACGTCGTCGGACAGGGGACCGTCGGCGTACGGCACGAGCATGCCCAGGTGGTCGGCCGGTACCGAGCGACCGTGCTCGGCGGCGACGTCGTTGATGACGGCCCAGCCCTCGGCCACCTCGTCGGGCGTCATGAACGAGGGCAGCCAGCCGTCGCCCAGCCGACCGATGCGCCGCAGCTCGACGGGCACCCGGCCGCCCAGCCACACCTCCAGCGGGTCCTGATGGGGCGTGACCTTGAGCCGCACCCCGTCGAGGGGGAAGCGCGGCCCGTCGTGGTGCACGGGCTCGCCCGACCACAGCTGCCGCATGAGGGGCAGCGCCTCGTCGACCCACGCGGCGCGCTCGTTGCGGGCCACGCCGAACGCCGCCTGCTCGCGCGGCTCGACGGCCCCGAGGCCGACCGCGGGGTGGAACCGCCCGCCCGACAGCCGGTCGAGGCTGGCGATCTCCTTGGCGAGGACCACCGGGTTCCGCCCGGGCAGGACCAGCACCCCGGTGCCGAACCGGAGCCGCCGGCTGCGGCCCGCGGCGATGGCGATGGCGATGAGCGGGTCGGGGCCCGGGCCCGTGAGGCGCTCGCTGAGCCAGAGCGAGTCGAAGCCGTTCCCCTCGAGCGAGTCGACCAGCGCGCCCAGCTCGCCGGGGTCGTCGAGGGCGGTGCGCAGCGGCGGCCCGAAGCCGATCCGGATCTTCACGAGACGACTCCTTGGTGGGTCGGTCCGCTCGACGCTACCGGTCGCCCGTGGAACGGCCACCCGGGGTCGGCGTGCCATGGTTTGACCATGACCGACCAGATCTCCGCGGGCTCCTCGTCGCTGTTCCGTCTCGACGGTTCGGTCGCCATCGTCACCGGAGCCTCGAGCGGGCTCGGGGTCCGCTTCGCCGAGGTGCTGCACGAGGCCGGCGCAGCGGTGGTGGTGGCGGCGCGCCGCGTCGACCGCATCGAGGCCCTGGCCGCCGCGCACGAGCACATGCGCGCGGTTCCGTGCGACGTCGCCGACGACGCCGCGTGCGCCCGCCTGGTGGAGGCCGCCACGGCGTTCGCGGCCGAGACGAACCGGCGCTTCGACGTGCTCGTCAACAACGCCGGCATCGGCGACACGTACCCGGCCGAGGACGAGCCGATCGAGCACTTCGAACGCGTCGTCGACGTCAACCTCAACGCGCTGTTCGTGCTCTCGCAGCTGGCGGGCCGGCACTTCCTGGCCGAACGGCGCGGCTCCATCGTGAACATCGCGTCGATGCTCGGGCTGGTGGCGTCGGCCCCCATCAAGCAGGCGAGCTACGTGGCCTCGAAGGGCGCGGTCGTGAGCCTCACCCGAGAGCTCGGCTGCCAGTGGAGCCGCAAGGGGGTGCGTGTGAACGGCATCGCTCCCGGCTGGTTCCGCAGCGAGATGACCAACGAGAAGATGTTCGCCGACGAGGGATCGATGGCGTTCCTCACCCGCAACTGCCCCATGGGGCGCGCGGGCGACGAGCACGAGCTCGACGGCGCGCTGCTGTTCCTCGCCTCCGATGCCAGCACCTACGTGACGGGTCAGACGCTCGCGGTCGACGGGGGTTGGACCGCCCGCTGACGGAGCTCTGGTCCGAAACCGACCCTCACGGTCGGTTTCGGACCAGGCCTCGCCCTAGAGGAGCGACTTGAGCAGCTCCCGGGTGCGCTGTGACTCGGTGTCACCGGGGTGGAACTCGACCGCGGCGAACTCGGTGACGCCCGCCTGGCGGAGCCGGTCGACGCCGTCGCGCACCGCGGCCTCGTCGCCGATGATCGCCACGTCGGCGGGGCCGTCGGCGCCCTCGCGGTCGAGCATGGCCCGGTACGACGGCAGGATGCCGTAGACCTCGAACGCCTTGGCGGCCAGCTCCCTGGCGCCCGCGGCGTCGTCGGTGACGCACACCGGCAGAGCGGTGACCACCCGCATGGGCCGGCTGCCCGCGGCCTTGGTGAGCGTGGGGACGGTGTGCTCGGCGAGCGTGACCGGGCCGGTCATCCACGTGATCGTGCCGGCCGTGACGGTGGCGGCCAGCTCGAGCATCTTGGGACCGAGCGCCGCGACCAGCACGTCGGGGGCCGGCGCGTCGGCGAAGTCGAGGGCGGCGTGCGCGGTGACGGCCTCGCCGCTGATCGACGCGCCTTCGCCCCGCAGCAACGGCATGAGCGCCTCGAGGTACTCACGCATGTGCCGCAACGGCTTCTCGAACGAGTACCCGTACATGTTCTCGATCACCATCTGGTGCGACAGGCCGATGCCGAGCGTGAGGCGCCCCCCGGAGGCCGACTGGACGGTGAGGGCCTGCTGCGCCAGCGCGATGGGGTGGCGCGGGTAGGTGGGGACGACCGCCGTGCCGAGCTGGATGCCCGGGACCGCGTGGCCGACGACCGCCAGCGTGGTGAGCGCGTCGACCGAGAAGATCTGCGGCACCCACAGCGACGCGAAGCCGTCGTCGGCCGCCTGCTGGGCCACCTCGATGGCGCGGGTGACCGACGAGCTCCGGCCGGTGAGGCCTCCCGCGAAGATTCCGATTCTCATGCCTGCTCCTGTGGCTGCGACCTGATGTGCGGTGCTTGTTCTACCCGGTGCGGACCGCGCCGGCACCGTGGGCATGCCCCTATTCGCGACGAACTACGGTGACCGGCGCCAGAGCCGAAGCGCTGCGAACCGACCCGGGGGTGCGCCATGCAGGTGCCGTTGACCGTCCGCGACTTCCTCGACCGCGCCGTCACCGTCTACCCGGACCGCGTGGCAGTGGTCGACGAGCCCGACCAGCCTGCGGCGCCCTGGCCCGACCTCACGTTCGCCGAGCTGGCACGGCGCGCCCGGGCGCAGGCCGCCGGGCTCGACGCGCTCGGCATCGGTGTCGGCGAGCGGGTGGCGATGGTGTCGCACAACTCGGCCCGGCTGCTGAGCGCCTTCTTCGGGGTGAGCGGCTGGGGACGGGTGCTGGTGCCCATCAACTTCCGCCTCGTGGCCGAGGAGGTGCGCTACATCGTCGAGCACAGCGGCGCGTCGATCCTGCTCGTCGACCCCGAGCTCGAGGAGGCGCTGGCGGGGGTCGACCACCCGCGCAAGCTCATCATCGGCGACGCGGCCGACGACGAGCTGCTCGCCTACGACCGCGAGCCGCAGCCGTGGGCCCAGCCCGACGAGTCGGCAACGGCCACCATCAACTACACGAGTGGCACCACGGCACGGCCCAAGGGCGTGCAGCTCACCCACCGCAACCTGTGGCTCAACGCCTCGACCTTCGGCTGGCACACCGGCGTGAGCGACCGCGACGTGTACCTGCACACGTTGCCGATGTTCCACTGCAACGGCTGGGGCATGCCTTTCGCCACCGTCGGCATGGGCGTGCGGCAGATCGTGATCCGCAAGATCGACGGAGCCGAGATCCTGCGGCGCATCGAGCAGCACGGCGTGACCCTGCTGTGCGCCGCCCCTGCCGTGGTGGCGGCCGTGCTCGACGCCGCGGCAGGCTGGGACGGCCCCATCCCGGGTCGCGACCGGGTGCGCATCGTGGTGGCCGGCGCGCCGCCACCGAGCCAGACCATCGAGCGGGTCGAGACGGAGCTGGGCTGGGAGTTCATCCAGATCTACGGGCTCACCGAGACGGCGCCGCTGCTCACCATCAACCGCACCCGCTCCGAGTGGGACGACCTCGACGCCGCCGAGCGCTCGCGCCGCCTCATGCGTGCCGGTGCGCCCGCCATCGGCGCCACCATCGACGTCGACGACAACGGTGAGGTCATCGCCCGGTCGAACGTGATCATGACGGGCTACTGGCAGCAGCCAGAGGCCACCGACGCCGCCATCGTCGACGGCTTCTTCCATACCGGCGACGGCGGCTTCATCGACGAGGGCTACCTCACGATCTCCGACCGCAAGAAGGACGTCATCATCTCCGGCGGCGAGAACGTGTCGTCGATCGAGGTCGAGGACGCGGTGTTCTCGCACCCGCACGTCGCCGAGGTGGCGGTCATCGGCGTGCCGGACGAGAAGTGGG
>JADGOP010000235.1 GCA_017882935.1 Actinomycetota bacterium | reverse complement strand
GGCCACCAGCCGGCCGCGTCGGCGAGCGCCGAGGGATCGTCGAGCCCGCTCAGCATCTCGCTCAGGCGACGACCGCCCAGGTGCTCGAACAGGGCGCGGAACGTGGCCCGCAGCTCGGTGGCCGCGGCGCGGACCGTGGCGTCGGGCTCGGGCTCGGTGACGGGCTCGGCCTGCAACCAGAGGGCGTCGGTGGCGCCGACCACGCCGGCGCGCACGGTGGCGCGGTGGAGGGCCCGGACCACGAGGGCCTTGGTGCCCGACGGCAGCGCCCCGGTCGACTCGATCTGGGCGACCACGCCCACGCGGGCGTAGGTGCCGTCGACGCGGGGCACCAGCAGGAGGCGCCCACCGTCGGCTGCGGCCTCGTAGGCGGCCTTGGCCTCGTCGGTCTCGAGGGCGATGGTGACCACCATGGAGGGGAGCACGACGCCCTGGGTCAGGGGGACGACGGGAAGGGTGAGGATGTCGACATCAGGCATGCGAGCCTCCGGGGCCAGCGACGGTCATTCGTGGACTCGTCAACTGCACCCAGGAAACCTGATATTCCCGCTATCAACTCTGTGCCAGCAGTCACCGCCGGGGCGGGGCCGGGCGCCGGGGGAGCGAGGGGTCAGGTGTGGGCGTGGGTGGCCCGGGGCGCCGCGCCGCGCTCGGCGCGAGGGGTGGCCGCGACCGGGGGCTCGGGTTCTGGCTCCGGGAGGGGGAAGGCCACCGTGAACCGGTCGGAGCCGTCGATGGCGCGCCACCGCTGCTCGAAGCAGCGCACGAGGTGCCGGGCCCGGCCCACGGTGGCCACGTCGGTGTGCGCGGGGCAGGGCAGGTGCAGCCGGGCGCAGGCGCCGAGCACCAGCCCCGTCGCCTTCTGGTCGTCGACCTTCGGCGCGTTCCATGCCGGCGCGAGCACGTTGACCAGCGCCTCGGCCTGCAGCAGGTGGCCGAGCGCCACGCGGTCGAGGCCCGAGCCCTCGGCCGGCGCCGCGTGCTCGGCCGCGCGGTTCACGGTGGCGAGGTCGACGCCCGAGGCGAGCAGCCCCCAGAAGCCGCAGGTGAGCCGGAAGGCCGTCTCGACGGCGAGGTGGGCCAAGTCGTGGGGCAGGTCGTCGCCGCGCGTCGGCCAGCTCCACTCGAGTGACCGGCCGCTCGCCAGGACCACGCTGACGTGGTCGCGGGTGGTGCCGGTCCTCGCGAAGGAAGCCTCCAACCGCGGCACCGTGACCGGTGCGCGACCCGAGGGTGTCGACGTCACGCCGCGATTGTTCCACTGATCGCCCCCGGCATGCGTGCCGGAACCAAGGTTCAGGTCGGGCGCTCGCCCCCGGCGTCGGCGAGCAGGCGCTGCATCACGACCACGTCGAGCCACTGGTGGAACTTGCGCCCGACCTCACGCTCCACGCCGACCGGCTCGAACCCGAGCCGCCGGTGGACCGCGATCGAGGCCTCGTTGTGGCCCACGATGCGCGCGATCACGGTGTGGAACCCGCGTGCGGTGGCCACCTCCACCAGCTCGGCCAGCACCGCCCGCCCGACCCCGCGACCCTGGTGGTCGGGATGGACGTAGACGGAGTCCTCGACGGTGGTGCGGTAGGCGGGGCGGTCGCGATAGGCCGACAGCGACCCGAAGCCGACCAGGTCGCCGTCGTCGATGGCCACCACCACGGCGTGCGCTCCGGACCGGTCGTCCTGCCAGGCCTGCTGCTCCTCGATGGTGCGTGGCCGCAGGTCGAAGACCACGGTCGAGCCGAGCACCTCGCGGTTGTAGATCTGCCGGATCGCCTCGGCGTCGTCGGGGGTGGCGAGGCGGAGGTCCACGGCCGCCGACGGTACCTGCTGGGAGGTCAGTCGGAGGGTGTGGGGCCGCCGTTCGGGCCCGAGTGCGCCCGCTCGTTGCCCTGCGGTGCCTCGGTGCCGAGCGGGCCGGTGGGCGCGCTCGGCGCCCGCTGTGTGCCCGTGCCGGGCCCGATGAGGTCGAGGGCGCCGGTGATGCTCTCGAGCCGGGCCCACGCCACCACGTCCTCGTCGTTGGTCAGGAGGATCACCTGCGGGTTGCCGGCGTGCTCGAGCAGGAGCTCCAGCAGCGCGGGCTTGGTGGCGGGGTCGAGCGTGGCGAAGGGCTCGTCGAGCAGGAGGGGGAAGCTCTCCTCGCCGGTCCCCATGCGGCGCACCCGCGTGAGCCGGTGCAGCAGCGCGTCGACCAGCTCGCCCGTCTCGTCGGCGCCGCGGCTGAGGGCCGGCAGCAGGGCCTCGGTGTCGGCACCGAGGTCGACGTCGTCGACGCCGAGGTAGCGGTCGGTGTCGTCGGCCGGGGCGTGGCGCATCCGGGCGGCGGCCATGATGGCCTCACGGTGCAGCAGCGCCCAGTCGACCGTGACGTCGCCGGCGATGGCGTGCCACCGTGCCGCGGCGTCGCGGGCGTCGTCGCCCGCGGCCGCCCGCTTGCGCCGGTGCGCCTCGCCGGTGACGTAGGTGTCGATGCGGGAGAGGTGGAAGCCGAGGTAGGAGTCGGCGCCGGCCTTCTTGAGGGCTTCGTGCAGGCGTGCGGTGGCGGTGTCGCTGCGGCGGCGGAAGTAGAAGGCGGCGAGGATCACGGCCACGGCGATGGCGAGGGTGAGCAGCGCCATCTTGAAGTTGTCGCCGAACCACATGATGAGGACCGCGGAGAGCAGGCAGACGGCGCCGACCTGCATCGCGAGCCGGCGGCTGGTCTCGGCCCGCTCGACCGCCTGCTCCAGGGCCTGCTGCGAGCCCTCGATCTGCTCGACCAGCTCACCGTCCTCGTGCGGGTCGTCGCGGTGGGCCTCGTCGTTGAGGCGCTGCTCGGCGCCGCGCACGCGGGCGGCCGCCGACCACAGGTCGGACTGGTCGAGGTCGGCGAGGCGCGAGATGAGCTGCTGGCTGCGCGTGGTGGTGGCGAGGTCGTTGGGGCCGATGCGCATCCAGCGCCGGGCCGTCGCCACGTCGAGCCCGTGCGGGTGCAGCAGGTCGATGATGGCGCTCGGGGAGCGGAACTCGTCGGAGACGTCGGCCCCGGTGGCCATGTCGATCACGCGGTGGGTGGCCTCCGGGGGCCGGAAGACCGTGAACCGCCGACCGTCGTCGGTCTGCACCTCGACGTGGGTGCCCGACCGGTTGCTCCCGAGCGCGCCGATGAGCTCGCGCACCAGGGACTCGCGCGTGCCCGGCCCGACGCCGGTGATCACCGTGAGCCGCGGGTGGAACTGCAGCTTGAACGTGCGCCCGTTGGCCTCGACTGCGAGCCGTGAGTACTTCACGAGACACGCATCGGCACCGGGTGGGGCGCGCTTGAGCCGAATGGCCTACGCGACGTGAAGAAGAGCTGCGTGTGGACTAGGCCATTCGGCCCGTCCGCGCCACGCAGCCCGGGCCGGGGCGGGTCGCGGCTTGCGTCGGGGGCGTGGCCCGCGGCTACCATCGGACGTCCGCCCGCCACGTCCTGGCGGGCTGTCGCACGCCCCCTTAGCTCAGTCGGCAGAGCGCTTCCATGGTAAGGAAGAGGTCGTCAGTTCGATTCTGACAGGGGGCTCCCAGCCCGATCGTGGCGGCGTAGCTCAGTTGGTGAGAGCACTCGGCTCATAATCGAGGGGTCGTCGGTTCGAACCCGACCGCCGCCACTACCTCTGTCCCCCCGGCACCAGCCCGCGCCGCTGCCACCCCGTGCACCACAGGAGCCAACGTCATGGCCAAGGAAAAGTTCGTTCGGAACAAGCCGCACCTGAACATCGGCACGATGGGTCACATCGACCATGGCAAGACGACGCTGACGGCGGCGATCACCAAGGTGTTGCACGATGCTGACCCGGAGTCGGCGTTCACGCCGTTCGACATGATCGACAAGGCGCCTGAAGAGCGGCAGCGGGGGATCACGATCAACATCTCCCATGTCGAGTACGAGACGCCGAACCGGCACTATGCGCATGTCGACATGCCGGGTCACGCGGACTACATCAAGAACATGATCACGGGTGCTGCGCAGGTCGACGGCGCGATTTTGGTGGTGGCGGCGACGGATGGTCCGATGCCCCAGACGCGCGAGCACGTGCTGTTGGCGCGTCAGGTGGGGGTGCCGTCGATCGTGGTGGCGTTGAACAAGGTCGACCAGGTCGATGACGAGGAGTTGCTCGAGCTGGTCGAGGTCGAGGTTCGTGAGCTGTTGAGCGAGTACGAGTTCCCGGGTGATGACACGCCGGTGGTGCGGGTGTCGGCGTTGAAGGCGCTCGAGGGTGACGCTGATGCGGCGGCGCAGGTCCTGGACCTGATGGCGCAGGTCGATGCGTTCATTCCTGAGCCGGTGCGTGAGCTGGACAAGCCGTTCCTGATGCCGATCGAGGACGTGTTCACGATCACGGGTCGTGGCACGGTCGTGACGGGCAAGGTCGAGCAGGGTGTGGTCCACACCGGTGACGAGGTCGAGATCATCGGGATCCACCCGACCACCAAGACGACCTGCACGGGTGTCGAGATGTTCCGCAAGTTGCTCGACGAGGGTCGCGCGGGGGACAACATCGGTGCGCTGCTGCGTGGTACCAAGAAGGAGGAGGTCGAGCGTGGTCAGGTGCTGGCGAAGCCGGGCAGCATCACGCCGCACACCGACTTCGAGGGCCAGGTGTACGTGTTGACCAAGGACGAGGGTGGCCGTCACAAGCCGTTCTTCGGGAACTACCGGCCGCAGTTCTACTTCCGCACCACCGACGTGACCGGGTCGATCACGTTGCCCGAGGGCACCGAGATGTGCATGCCGGGTGACAACACCGAGTTGACCGTGGAGCTCATCGCGCCGATCGCGATGGACGAGGG
>JADGOP010000234.1 GCA_017882935.1 Actinomycetota bacterium | reverse complement strand
GATGGCGCTCGAGTCGGCGAACGGCTCGTCGTAGGTGTCGAGCAGCGACCCGAGCAGGCGGTCGAAGTCGGGCTCGGTGAGCTCGGTCTCGGTGAGGTCGACGTCGAGGCGGGTGGTGGCCTCGCGCATCCAGCGTCGCTCGTCGTTGGCCCATGCCACCCCGATGCCGAAGGCCCGCAGACCGGGGTGGAGCTCGGCGGCGTAGGAGCTGACCAGCGTCGAGTCGATGCCGCCGGACAGGAACACGCCGAGCGGCCGGTCGGCCACGAGCTGACGGGTGACCGAGAGGCGGATCGCCCGATCGGCCCGCTCGAGCCAGTCGCCGTCGCCGAGGTCGGCCGCGGGTTGCTGGAAGCGACCGGTTCCGACCAGCGACAGGTCGTCGCGGTCGTAGATCTCGTAGCTGCCCCGCGGGACGCGGCGGACGTTGCGCCACGGGCTGTCGGGCTCGGGCACGTAGTGGTAGCGGAGGAAGCGCTCGAGCTGGTCGAGGTCGGGCCCGTCGCGCAGTGCGCCCAGCGGCCGCAGCGCCTTGGGCTCGGAGGCGAAGCTGAGCTCACCGCCGACGGAGCGCACGAAGAGGGGCTTCACGCCGAACTCGTCGCGTGCCAGCACGACGCGGTTGCGCGGTCCGTCGATGACGGCGACCGCGAAGATGCCGTCGAAGAGCGCGAACGCGGCGTGCTGGTGCTCGACGTAGGCCGCCAGGACGACCTCGGTGTCGCAGCGCGTGCGGAACCGGTGGCCCCGCGCCTCGAGGTTCCGGCGCAGCTCGTCGGTGTTGTAGATCTCGCCGTTGAAGATCACGCCGACGTCACCATCCCAGAACGGCTGCCGGCCCTCGCGGGGGTCGCGGATGGCGAGGCGGCACATGCCCCAGGCCCCGAGCCCGTCGACCGTGGCCGAGAAGGCGTCGTCGGGCCCGCGGTGCTCGAGGATCTCCACCGCCCGGGTCACGGCGTCGAGCACCACGGTCGCGTCGCCCCCGCGTGGTCGGAAGTGTCCGGCGAGGCCACACATCGAGGGGTTCGACCTCCAGGGACGGGGAGCGGGTGCGGCGGGGCGGGGGACTAGGGCCGGGCGCTGATGAGCGTGGTGCCGCGCTCGGAGTGGAGCCGCAGGTCGTTCGCGCCGGCGTCGGCGAGGGCCTTGGCGATGCGCCCGGTGTCGCACTGTGGGTGACCGAGCTTGATGCCGGTGCGGGCGTAGAGCTCGAACTGCCCGAGCACCAGGTACCGGCGGGAGGCCGGCTGCGACCGGACCGCGTCTCGCAGGTAGTCGCCGTTGTTGATGCGGCAGTAGAGCAGGCCGTCGGGCTCGAGAGCGGTGATCAGGCGGCGGGCGAACGCGGTGTCGTCGCGGCAGTAGTACCAGGCGAGGCTGCAGAAGATGACGTCGTAGCGGCCCTCGAACTCGTCGAGGTGGCCGATCTGGAAGTCGAGCTCGAGGCCTTCGTCGGCGGCGCGGCGCTCGGCGATGGCGCGGTAGTTGCGGCTCGCGTCGAACCAGGTCACCTTGGCCCCGCGGCGGGCGAACTCGAGCGCCGACTGGCCCGGGCCCGCCTCCAGGTCGAGCACCGTGCGACCGGCGAGGTCGCCGTAGAGGGCCTCGGTCTGGTCGACCAGCGCCGGCCCGGTGGTGCGGTACACCTCGTCGGCGTAGATGACCGCGTACTCGGCGGAGACGGGGTCCCAGCCGCGCTCGGGGCGGCGGCGGCGGTCCCAGAGCCGGTTCACGCGGTGGCCTCGGCGGTCCGACGCAGCACGAACTCGTTGCACCCCTGGCGCCCGCCACACGTCGTCATGCGTTCGAGGCCGAAGCGCCGGCTGCGCCCGAAGGCCAGGATCTCCTCGGGTCGGGCGACCTCGAACGGCCAGCCACCGACCCAGTCGACGACGTCGCGACGGGGGTCCATGCCGCGCCGGGTCTTGCGCGGCTGGTGCGTGGCGATGCGGTACCCGTCGCCCGCGACCGTTGTGGCCACGGTGTGCACGAGGCAGCCGCCCACGATGAGCTGCTTTCCCCCGGGCCCGGCGCGGTTGTACCGGCGCTTGACCTGCGACCACATCTTCGTGGCGACGCCCTGGTCGTTGTAGATGGCGATGAAGAGCTGCCCACCGGGTGCCACGAGGGTGGTGGCCGCGTCGATGGCGTCGTACATGTGGCCAGTGTGGTGCAGCACGCCCCACGAGTAGACGACGTCGAAGGTGCCGAGGCCCGCCAGGTACGGCGCGTCGAGCACCGACCCCTCCTCGACCGCCCAGTCGGGGTCGCCGGGGTGGTAGCGGCGGCGCAGCTCGGCGGTGCAGGCCACCGAGTCGGGGTCGTAGTCGAAGGAGTGGACGGTGGCGTCCAGGTTCCGCGCGGCCAGCGAGAACAGGCCCGACCCGGACCCGATGTCGCAGAACCGCTTCCCCCTCAGGTCATCGACCTCGAGCATGGTGCGGAGCGAGTCCTCGGCCGCAGCGATGCGGTCGTCGTCGAGCAGCTCGAGGAAGCGTCGCCAGTTCTCGCCGAAGGCGAAGCGCTCGCCGGCCGCGACTTCGACCGCGTGGTCGGACGGCGGGCTCGTGGGCTCGTTGGCTGGCACGGCGGCACACCCTAACGGTGGCCCCCGCGGCGCGGCTCCGAACGGTCCCCACGAGGTCGCGAAGGGTCGTCCCGACCGAAGTCCGCGGGGGATTGGTGGAACTCGGCCCGGACCGTGCGATCATGGGTCGGTGACCCAAGCCGCCGACGGCGACCTCGTCGCTACGCCGCCCGCCGACGACTCGCTGAAAGAGGCGTGCGGGGTCTTCGGTGTCCACGCCCCGGACCAGCCGGTCGCCCACCTCACGTACCTGGGGCTGTACGCCCTGCAGCACCGCGGGCAGGAGTCGGCCGGCATGGCGGTGACCGACGGCGTCGACATCACCGTGGTCAAGGACATGGGCCTGGTGTCCAACGTCTTCGACGAGCGCACCCTGGCGCCGCTCACCGGCCACCTGGCCATCGGCCACACCCGGTACTCCACCACCGGGTCGAGCACGTGGCGCAACGCCCAGCCGGTCTACCGGGCGGTCGGCACCACCGGGTTCGCCCTCGGCCACAACGGCAACCTGGTCAACACCGCCGAGCTCGCCGCCGAGGCGGGCATGTTGCCCGGCATGGTCACGTCCGACTCCGACCTCGTGGCCGAGCTGCTGTGCGCCTCGATCGAGGCCATGGCCGACGTCGACGACGTCATCCCCGGCGATGCCCTGGTCCAGGCCCTGGTCGAGGTGCTGCCTCGCCTCGAGGGCGCCTTCTCGCTGGTCATCATGGATGCCGAGCGCGTCATCGGCGTGCGCGACCCGAACGGGCTGCGACCCCTGTGCCTCGGTCTGCTCGAGGCGGGTGGCTGGGTGCTCGCCTCCGAGTCGCCGGCCCTCGACATCGTCGGCGCCCACTTCGTGCGCGAGCTCGATCCGGGCGAGATGGTCGTCATCGACGCCGACGGCGTGCAGTCGGTCCCGGTGTTCCCCGAGGAGCGGCTCGATCCCACGCTCTGCCTCTTCGAGTTCGTCTACTTCGCCCGCCCCGACAGCCGGCTCTACGGCCGCAGCGTTCACCACGCCCGGGTGCGCATGGGTGAGCTGCTCGCCGAGCAGGCGCCGGTCGAGGCCGACATGGTCATGGGCGTGCCCGAGTCGGGACTGCCGGCCGCCGAGGGCTTCGCCCGCGCCAGTGGCATCCCCTACGGCCAGGGCCTCGTGAAGAACCGCTACATCGGGCGCACGTTCATCGCCCCCAGCCAGAAGATGCGGGCCCTCGGCGTGCGCATGAAGCTCAACCCGCTGAAGGAGAACATCGCCGGCAAGCGCCTGGTGGTCGTCGACGACTCGGTGGTGCGCGGCACCACGCAGAAGCAGCTCGTCGGCATGCTCCGCGAGGCCGGGGCCACCGAGGTGCACCTGCGGCTCTCGTCGCCGCCCATCAAGTGGTCGTGCTTCTACGGCATCGACACGGGCACCCGCGCCGAGCTGCTGGCGCACAACATGACCATCGACGAGATCCGCGAGTACCTCAACGTCGACACCCTGGCCTACATCACCCTCGACCGGTTGGTCACCGCCACGGGCACCACGCCCGAGGCGGGCTTCTGCGACGCCTGCTTCACCGGCAACTACCCGGTGGCGATCCCGGTCGAGCTCCGCAAGAACGTGCTCGAGAAGGACACCAGCGACCCCCTCGGCGAGCCGCTCGACTATCCCTCGACGTTGCTGGAGAGCATCCAAGGCGAGGCCGCGCTGGCCGCCGACGACACGCTCAGCGGCGCCTGACCGGCATGGGCGAGACGTACGAAGGCGCCGGGGTCGACATCGCCGCGGGCGAGGAGGCCGTCGAGCGCATCAAGGACAAGGTCCGCTCCACCTTCCGGCCCGAGGTCATCGGCGACATCGGCGGGTTCGGCGGCCTGTTCGAGTTCGCGCAGCACCGCTACCGCCGGCCGGTGCTGGTGTCCTCCACCGACGGGGTCGGCACCAAGGCGCTCATCGCCCAGGCAGCGGGTCGGTTCGACACCATCGGCGTCGACCTCGTGGCCATGTGCGTCGACGACCTGGTCTGCCAAGGTGCCGAGCCGCTCTTCTTCCTCGACTACATCGCGGTGGGCCGCCTCGACCCCGACCACATCGAGCAGCTCGTCGAAGGCGTGGCCGAGGGCTGCCGCCAGGCCGGCTGTGCCCTGGTGGGCGGCGAGATGGCCGAGCACCCCGGCGCCATGGACCCCGGCGAGTTCGACCTGGTCGGCTTCTCGGTGGGCGTGGCCGAGCGCGACCAGCTCATCACCGGCGAGCACGTCACGGCGGGCGACGT
>JADGOP010000233.1 GCA_017882935.1 Actinomycetota bacterium | reverse complement strand
ACCGAGGTGCTGAGCCGTGCCGACCTCGAGGCCCCCGTGCCGAGCTGTCCGGGGTGGACCGTGTCCCGGCTCACCGACCACCTCGGTCGGGTGCACCGCAGCGTGTCGCAGATGATGGCGGACCCGACGCCGGAGGGGGGCCGCTGGGCCAAGCAGCCGCACGCCCCCGAAGGGCCCGCGGTGCGCGGGTGGTTCGCCGAGGGCGCCGCGCAGCTCGAAGCCGACCTCGCCACCTTCGACGCGGCCAACGCGGTCGACGCCACCGCCGACGCCGAGGAGACGCTGATCCCGACCTGGGCCGGATGGCAGCCGCCGCGCTTCTGGGCGCGCCGCATGGCCCACGAGACCGCGGTGCACCGGTGGGACGCCGAGTCGGCGGGGCCGGCCGGGCTCGACGCCGCTCCCATCGACAAGGCGCTGGCCACCGACGGCATCGACGAGTTCTTCGAGGTGTTCACCAGCCTGCGCCTGGGAGCCGACGCCATTCGGGCCCTCGGTCCCGTCACGCTCCGGCTCGTCGCCCCCGACGTCGAGCGCTCGTGGCTCGTCCAGGCCGACGGCACCGCGCTGAGCTGGACCTCGCCGGCACCCGGGACGGGCGCGACCGACCTGGTCCTCGAGGCACCGGCCGCGACGTTGCTGCTGCTCCTCTGGGGACGGCTCGACGCCGGTGCGTGCCGGACCTCGGGCGACCTCGACGTGGTGGCACGTTGGCGCGCCCACATCGCCTTCTGAGAGGCCGCGCGGACAGGGCGCTCCACATCGCTCGACAGGGGCGGCCCCTCAGGACGAAGAGCCTGCGCTAGCTGGATCGGACGAGCGAACGATTCGGGGACGGCTACGCCGCAGCCGCCTCTCCGCTCGTCCTCTGACCAGCACCGGAGCGCCCCTTTGCGGGCGAATCCCGCGGCTGATATTTGTGGGAGAGGCTCACCGTGCCGGTTCGGCAGCCGATGGATTGCAGCCCAGGAGGTTGCATTGGAGGAGTTGGCCGAAGTCCTCCGCCAGGAGCGTCATCACCTCGAAGTCTTGCTCTACCGCCTCACCATGGCGCGCCTGCTCCTGCAGGCCCGTGAGGTGCGGTTTCTGCGGTGGACGAGCCAAGAGATCGAGCGCGCTCGACAGCGGACCCGCGAAGTCGACCTCCTGCGCGCCGCCAACGTGCAGCTGCTCGGTGTGCGCGGGCTGCACGGACAGGCCCCGACATTGCGTCAGCTGGCATCGCTCGCCGGCGTTCCCTGGGCAGGCATCCTGCGCGACCACCACGACGCCATGGCGGCGCTGGTGGCGGAGATCGAGGTCGCCGCGCACCAGGCGGCCGAGTTCGCCCGTGACGGCATCCGCGAGGTGGCCGACGCCCAGGAGGCGGTCGACCGGGCCAGCTCCAAGGTGCGGTCCGGACGGCGTCGCGGCGCGGCCGGCAAGCGCCCCACCTCGCCGGCACCCACCATCAGCACGTGGCGGCCGCTGCCCTTCGACGACGAGCTGCTGCCCGACGACGGCGACCTCTCGCTGCTGACCACCGAGAGCGCCTACCAGGACGCCCTCGCCGCCAGCGGCAAGCTCCAGATCCCGAGCCTGCTCGCGTTCCTCAGGTAGCCCCCGCCCGGCCCGGTTCCTCGATCATCGCCTGTCCGTCGGTGGTTGCTCGGCAACCACCGACGCACGCCAAAGGCGAGTGGTGCAGCCCGTGCTCAGACGGTGATGCGGTCGTGCCAGGCGCTCGCCTCGCCGATGGCGTCGGCGTACCCGGCCTTGCGGCGGGCCACCCGCCCCACCGGCTCGTCGCGCGGCACCTGCTCGTACTGCGCCTCGATGCCGTCGCGCAGCATCAGCAGCGCCTCGGAGCGGAGCTGGGAGATGCGCGACTCGGTGACACCGAGCTGGTCGGCGAGCTCCTGCGACTTGCGCCCCTGCAGGAAGTAGCCGTCGACGACCACGCGGTGGCGGTCGGGGAGCAGCGCGATGGCGTCGCGGAGGTAGTGCACGAGCTCACGGTTCTCGAGCTCCTCGGAGGGCTCGATGGTGGTCCCGTCGGACAGCACGTCGACCAGCGTGAGGTCCTCGTCGGCGTCGTTCACCTCGTACTCGAGGGCGAGGACGACCGAGCGGAACATGCGGTCCTGGAGGCGGTGCAGCTCGGCGCGGGTCATGCCGAGCGCTTCTGCGGTCTCGTCGACCGAGGGCACGCGGCCCAGTTCGGTGGCGAGGCGCTGCTCGACCGACTCGAGCCGGCGGGCGAGGGTGCGGACCGAGCGCGGTGCCCAGTCGGCGGCGCGGACGGCGTCGAGGATGGCTCCCCGGATGCGCTGCGCGGCGAAGCGGTCGAACGGCACGCCACGCGCCTCGTCGTAGCGGCGGGCGGCCTCCACCAGACCGAGGGCCCCGGCCGTGGCCAGTTCCTCACGGTCGACGTGACGGGGGAAGTGCACCGCCACCTGGAAGACCACATGACGCACGAGCGGCAGGTGCTGCTCGATGAGCCTCTGGATGTCGGCGTCGTCCAAGCTGGTCATCGCCCCTCCTCTACAGTCGACACGTTTTCTCGGGAGCGACGCGCAAACACTTGAGTCGATTCCCTCGAAGCCGATTCCACTCCGCATCCGCCACCCGACGGCGCCGAGTCGCTAACGGGTAGTCCCTCGTGCCCAGACGTGGCAAGCCTCACGATTACCGTCGAGCATGTTCATGGCACGAGAAGTATCGAGAACGTGCCCGATTGGGACGGGTCGTGACGCTCGCCACCCGGTGACCGGCTGTGCGGGAGCCGTCGGGCTCGAGCCGGAAACGGCGTCTGAGCAGGACTGACGGCCACACAACTGTCACATTCCCGTTGCGTGTTCGCGCGCAAAAGGACGTGCTCAGGCGAAGAGCGAGCGCCCCTCGAACACCGCGGCCTTGACGCCGCGCCGGGCCAGCTCGTGCAGGAACGACAGCGGCTCGATGAGCTCGGCGAGGCCCCCCGCGCCGCGCCGGCGGACCGATCCCGACCCCGCCGAGACCGCCGCGAGGGCCGCGACCGCGCCGGCGGCGACGGCCGGGCGGTCCATCACGCCGAGCACCACGGTGTCGCTCACCGACCCGCGCCAGCCCCGGGCCTCGACCCGGACGGCGCCGACGCCGCCTTCGGGGTGCGGCGGTCGCAGCATGGGGAGGTGCCCGGTGAGCCGGTCGCGACGGGTGGCGGCGACGCGGGCGGTGACCCGGGCGATGCCGGGGAAGGCCGGCACGAGCAGCAGCGGCCCGGGCAGGGCGCCGCGGTAGCAGTCGGCCGCGCCGACCGGCTCGGGGAACCAGCAGAGCTCGCGACCCGACCCCGAGGGGGTGTGCAGCCAGCCGCCGTCGCGCCACTCGATGGCCCGACCGCCGAGCGCGGCGTGGTGCTGGACCGCGCACGCCGGTCCGCCGGTGCCGAGCGCCGCGGAGTGGATCTCCTCGACCCGGTCGAGGCTGCCGGCGGCGTGGGCCGCCAGGACGCAGCTGAGGCCCGGCGCGAAGGAGGCGCCCGCGATGACCGACACGCCCCGCGCCTCGGCCTCGGGACCGAGCTCGAGCAACGCCTTCACGTCACCGACGTCGTCGGAGACCGACACCACATGACACCCTTTGGAGACGGCGTCGCGGGCGAGCGCGACCTGGGTGCGGCAGGGGCCGGCGAGCACCACCACGTCGGTGTCGGGCAGCTCGGTGGTGTGGTCGACACGGGCCACCGCGCCGATGGCGGCCGCCACCTCGTCGGCGCGACCGGCGCGCGGGTCGCGCAGCAGCAGCGCCTCGACCTCGGACGTCGACGCCAGCTGGCGCGCCGCCCGGATGCCGACGGCCCCGAGGCCCACGACCGCGACGCGCATCAGCGGAGGTCGGGGCCGGACAGCTCGCGCCAGCCGCCCTGCTGGGGGGGCACGCCGCCCGAGCCACGAAGGCGCAGCACGGCCGCCACCAGGCCCGCGATGCCGAGTGCGGCCAACGCACGTCGGAGAAGGGTCACCGGATCACTCCCTGCAGCTGGGCCAGGACCGGCAGCGAGCCGGCGGAGGACGGTCGCCGGACACAGGGGAAACGTGTCCGGAGCTGTGGGGCTAGCTGGAATCGAACCAGCGACCTCACCCTTATCAGGGGTGCGCTCTAACCGACTGAGCTATAGCCCCGCACGCGTGTGCGGCTTGCGACGGTAGTGGGAACCGTCGCGGCCGTGCCAGCCCGAACGCCCGGGGCCGGCTGCGGGGCCGTCAGGCGTCGGAGGCGGCGCGGCGGGCGCGGCGACCGCGACCCCGGCGGGGCTCCTCGTCGAGCGCGAGGTCGTCCTCGTGGACGTCGACGTCCTCGGACCAGGTGGGCTCCACGTCCTCGATGACGATGAAGCGGATGCCGCCGGTCAGCTCCGAGATCAGGTTCAGCAGCGCCCCGGCCAGGGTGGCGAACACGCTGGCCAGGACCACCAGGACCGCACCGATGAAGGCGGTGGCCGAGAACAGCCGGCCGCCGTCGAACGTCCAGTTGTCGAAGCCGATGTCGCGCATGAACTTCTCGATGTGGTGCACCTGCCCGGTGGAGTTGGCGAGCGACCACACGGCCGCAGCCGCCAGGAGGGTGATGCCGTAGAACACCAGGAAGCTCAGCAGTGCGACCTTGAAGACCGACCAGAGCTGGACCCGGCGCACCACCCGCACCACGCGCCGACCGTGCGGGCGTCGCTCCGAGACGTGCTCTGCGGCGGGGGGCACGGCGACAGGGGCCGGCACCGGCTCGCTGACCGGCTCGCTGACCGGCGCCCTGAACAGGGCCGGCTCGACCGGTGCCGTGAACAGGGCCGTCTCGTCGGTGGTCGGAAGCGGAGCCCCG
>JADGOP010000013.1 GCA_017882935.1 Actinomycetota bacterium | reverse complement strand
GGCGGCACGCCACTGCCCTGCGCCCTGGAGGTGGTCGAGGACCGCGCGCAGCACGTACTCGGCGATCGGGATCGAGTTGACATGCGCGGTGGTGATGCGGACCCCGCGTCCGGCGAGCAGGGCGAACACCGGGTGGTCGGTCCCCGCGCCGGGCGACTGGAACCAGCGGACGCTCTCGCGGTGCGCGAGCAGCCCGAAGAACGGCCCGAGCGGATGGCCGTCGGCGAACAGGTCGGCCGTGCCCCAGGCGACGTCGGGACGAGCGTCGTCGCGGTGGACGACGCCGTCGGGCCCGAGGAGCGTGCCGTCGTCCTGCATGCTCAGGAAGGTGACGTCGGGGTCGACGGCGCGAACCCGTTCCCCGAAGCGCTCGGCGGCCACGCGCGTGAGCAGCAGCTGCATCGTCGCAGGGTAGTGGGAAGGCCGTACCGTGGGGCCGTGCTCGAGCTGTCGACCGGTGCCTGCCGCGTGTTGGGGAGCCTTCTCGAGAAGGAGGTCACGGTGCCGAGCACGTACCCGCTCACCATGAACGGCCTCGTCGCCGCGTGCAACCAGACCACCAGCCGCGACCCCGTCCTGGCGCTCACCGAGGCCGAGGTCACCGCCGCGCTGGCCGAGCTCCGCGCGACGGGCCTCACGCGCCTGGTGCACGCCAGCCACGGGGCGCGCACCGTGAAGTACCGGCAGGTCGCCGACGAGGTCTGGGCCCTGGAGGGCGGCACCCGTGCCGTGCTCACGATCCTGCTGCTGCGGGGCCCGCAGACGCCCGGTGAGTTGCGGGCGCGGGGCGAGCGGCTCCACGCGTTCGCGTCGGTCGACGAGGTGCACGAGGTGCTCCGGCAGCTGGCCGACCGCCCCGAGCCGCTCGTGGCCCGCCGGCCACGCAGCCCCGGTCAGAAGGAGCACACCTGGGCCCACCTCGTCGGCGGCCCGGTCGGCGCGCCCGACGGCACCGCGGCGACTCCGGCACCTGAGTCGCCAGCACCCGCGGCGGTCCCCGCGGAGGTCGCACGGCTGGCCGCCTTCGTGGGCACCTGGCGGGGCGGCGGCGACGGCTTCTACCCCACCATCGAGCCGTTCGGCTACACCGAGGAGATCGAGCTCCGTCCGGTTCCGGGCAAGCCCCTGCTCGCCTACCGGTCCTCGACGCGGGCCACCACCGACGGCCGCGCGCTGCACGGCGAGTCGGGCTTCGTGCGCCTCGTCGGCGACGGCGTCGTGGAGCTGGTCGTGGCTCAGGGCGCTGGTCTCGTCGAGCTGGCCGAGGGCATCCTCGATGACCACGAGATGGTGCTGGCCTCCACCAGCGTGGTCGGCACGGGCACCGCGAAGCGGGTCGATGCCACCGAGCGCCGCTACCGCGTGCAGGGCGACACCCTCACCTACGAGCTGGCGATGGCCGCCGTCGGCCAACCGCTGCTGCCCCACCTGAAGGCCACGCTCCACCGCGCCTGACCGCCTCCAGCGCCACGGTTCAGAGGAGGAGCAGGCCGATCCCGAGCGTCGCCAGGACCGCGCCGTAGACCCGCTCGAGGCGGGCCGGATCGGACCGCAGCCCCACCCGGGCGCCGACCGCCGACAGCGGGACCGAGGCCACCCCGAACCACAGCACCAACGTCCAGTCGACCTGGCCGAGGGCCGCGTGCACCAGGGTGCCGGGCACCGCGAGGACACACGACACGATCAGCGAGGTGCCGAACGCCGGCTTGATCGGGAGGCGCAGCACGGCGAGGTACAGCGGTGCCAGCAGGAAGCCGCCCGAGTTGGCGAGGAGCCCGGCGGCGAGGCCCACCACGGCCGCGACGGCAACGGTCCGGGCCACGCGGTGCGGCACCTCCTCGGCGACCCCCTCGCCACTGCGCGGCTTGAAGAGGAACCGGAGGCCCAGGGCCGCGACCACGACGTCGGTGGCCGTCACCAGGATCGAGCCGTTGATCCAGTGCGTGGCGACCGACCCGATGATCGTGGCGACGATGGCCACCACCAGGCTCCACCCCAGCGCCCCCCGGTCGAAGAAGCGACCCCGCACGTAGGGCCGGGCGGCGACCAGCGTGCCGGGGATGGTGGCCGGGAGCGGTGCGGCCACCGCCAGGATCGGCGGCACGCCCACGGCGGCGAGCAGCGGCGTGGCGATCGCGGCGCCGCCCTTGCCGAACAGCCCGCCCATGAACCCCACCGCAGCACCGATGAGCATGATCGCAGGCCAGTTCACGACTCCAGTGGACCACCGGTCGTACCATCGGTCCAGACGATGCTCTCTATGACTTCGATAGGCTCTTCCTATGGAGATCCACCAGGTCGAGTACGTCGTCGCCGTGGTCGAGCACGGCGGCTTCACCAAGGGGGCCGCGGCCATCCCCATCAGCCAGCCGTCGCTCTCGCAGGGCATCCGCTCGCTGGAGCGCGAGCTCGGCACCCCGCTCTTTCACCGTCACGGTCGCGAGGTCAGCCTCACCTCGGCTGGTGAGGCGTTCCTCGGCCCGGCACGCCAGCTGCTGCTCGATGCCGCGAGCGCCCGCGAAGCCGTGGGCCTGGTCCGCGGCCTGGAGGGCGGCCGGCTCGACCTGGTGTCGCTCCCCACCCTGGCCGTGGAGCCCCTGGTCGGGCTCATCGGGCGCTTCCACGCGGCGCACGCCGACGTCGAGGTGCGGGTGCTCGACGCGGCCGTCGCCGACGAGGCACCGGAGCTGGTGCGCGACGGCTCGTGCGAGCTCGGTCTGGTCGAGCTGCTCGGCGGTGCGGCGCCCGCAGGCCTCGTCGCGCACCGCTTGGCCGACCAGGAGCTGTTCGCGGTGTCGCCTCCCGACGGCCAGCGCCCCGCGAGCCGTGCCGTGCTGCTCACCGACCGGTTGGCCGACCTGGCGCTCGTGACCACCCCGCGGGGCACGTCGACGCGGCGGTTGCTCGACGAGGCGCTCGCCGCAGCCAGCGTGGCGCCGCGCATCGCGGTGGAGACCGAGCACCGCGACGCGCTGCTGCCGCTCGTTCTCGCCGGCGCGGGCACCACCATCCTCCCCGCCCCGCTGGCACGCCAGGCGGGCACGCAGGGGGCGGTGGTGCGTCGCCTCAGCCCGCCGCTGCGCCGGACGGTGGGCATCGTGCACCGCGACCGGCCCCTGTCCCCCGCGGCCGAGGCCTTCCTGGACCTCACCCGGTCCGGCTGAGCGGCGCCCGGACGCGGTCTCAGCCGGCGCGCTGCTCGGCGAGCAGGCGGTGGCGGAGCAGGTCGACTGCCGAGATGGTGGCGAACTGCCGGACCCGCTCGCGATCGCCGGGCAGCACCACGAGCTGCGAGGTGACCTCGTCGCCGAAGGCCAGCCCCACGTAGACCGTGCCGGGCCGCTCGCCGTCCTGCCAGTCGGGGCCCGCCACACCGGTGACGGCGAGGCCCACGTCGGCGCCGAGGACCCGCCGGGCCCCCACGGCCATGGCCTCCGCCGCGGGCGCGCTCACGACCGGGCCCTCGGGCACGCCCAGCAGCTCGAACTTCACCTCGCTGGCATAGGACACGATGCCGCCGCGGAACACCCGGCTGGCGCCCGGCACGTTGGTGAGACGGGCACCGATGAGGCCGCCGGTGAGCGACTCGGCCACCCCGAGGGTGTGGCCCGCGGTGCCCAGCAGCGACACCACCGCGTGCTCCATGGTCTCGTCGTCGACGCCGAACACCAGGTCGCCGAGCAGGTCCCGCAGCACGGCCTCCTCGGCCTCGACCGTGGCCAGGGCCTCCTGCTCGGTGGCCGCCTTGGCGGTGACGCGCACCTTGATGCCCTCGATGCCGCTGGCGAGGAAGGCCAGGGTGGCTGTGCCGGTGCGGTCGAGCTCGTCGATGCGGGGGGTGAGCCGCTCGGCCAGGCCGGATTCGCTGTCGCCCCACGTGCGGAGCGTGCGGCTGACGATGGCGCCGGTGTCGCCCGCCCGCCGTCGGAGGTCGGGCAGGACGGCCCGCTCGAGCATGTCCTGCATCTCGTAGGGCACCCCGGGCACGGCGTAGAGCACCTTCTCGACCGGCTCCCCGTCGGGCCCCTCCCACCGCACGGGGCAGATCAGCCCGGGGGCGGTGCCACGGGTCTGCTCGATGATGCTCGCGCCCTCGGGGACGTCGGCCTGCGCCAGGTTGTTGGCGGGCATGCGCCGGTTGCGCGACGAGAACATGGCCCGGATGAGCTCGACCAGGTCGGGGTCGCGCACCAGCTCGACACCCATGACCCGGGCGAGGGCGGAGCGGGTGAGGTCGTCCTGGGTGGGACCGAGGCCGCCGCACACGACCACCGCGTCGCTGCGCGCCAGCGCCTGGCGCAGTGCGGCGGTGAGCCGCTCGATGTTGTCGCCCACCTTCGTCTGGAAGAACGAGTCGATGCCGGCCGACGCCAGGCGATCGCCGATCCAGGACGAGTTGGTGTCGACGATCTGCCCGAGGAGGAGCTCGGTGCCCACGGCAACGACTTCACAGCGCATGCCGGTGAGACTAGGGGGCCACCGCTCAGACCATGGTGGTGGCCGCGCTCCGGCCGTCGATCAGGTACTGCGCACCGGTGACCAGGGTCAGGCCCACGGCGATCCAGAGCACGCTGAGTGGCACCGCGGGGTGCCCGGCCAGCGGTGGCGCCACCGCCAGGCCGATGGCGAGCTCCTGCACCACGGTCTTGACCTTGGCCCAGTAGCGCGCGGGGACGGCCAGCCCGCGCCGGCCCCAGTAGGAGCGGTACACGCTGATGGCGACCTCGCGGGCCGTGATGAGGGCCACGGGCAGCCAGGGGAAGACGTGGGCGGCGACGAGGGCGTAGAGCGCGCCGAGCACCAGCACCTTGTCGGCGAGGGGGTCGAGGAACGCGCCCGAGCGGGTCGAGCCCTGCCGGCGGGCGATGTAGCCGTCGATGCCGTCGGTGCAGGCGAGCAGGAACGCCAAGGTGAACGTGGTCCACGAGACCGGGTGCGCGATGACCACGGCCACGAGCACCGGGACCAGCAGCAGCCGGGCGATGGTGACGATGTTGGCCGGCGTCAGCAGCGCGGACGGACCGAAGCGCCCGGGGGACGGTGCACTCGCGGTGGTGGTCACCTCGGTCAACCTCGGGAGGCCTCCAGATCGGGTCCGGCAGCGGAAACAACGGTGAGCGTGTGGAACGTACCCGTTTCGAGGTCGTCGGGCAGCGTGACGACGCCGTCGATCTCGGGCGCCTCGCGGTGGCCACGACCGACCCCAGGGGCGTCGACGAGCACTTCGACCCGCGCACCGACCAATTCGTCACGTTTTCTTTCGGTGATGCCGTCCTGCAGCTCACGCAGCTCGGCCAGCCGGTCGTCCATGAGGCCGCGCGGCACCTGGCCGTCGAGCCCCGCCGCGTGCGTGCCGTCCTCCCGTGAGTAGGCGAAGAAGCCACACCAGTCGACCTGGGCCTCCTCGACGAAGCGCAGCAGCTCGTCGTGGTCGTCCTCGGTCTCGCCCGGGTAGCCCACGATGAAGTTGGACCGGAACGCGGCGGTGGGCTCGAGGGCCCGGATGCGGGCCACCCGCTCGAGGAACGACGCGGCGTCGCCCGGGCGCCGCATGCGTCGCAGCAGCGGGCGCGACACGTGCTGGAGGGAGAGGTCGAAGTAGGGCACGCCGGTGCCCAGGACCGCGTCGACGAGCCGGTCGGTCAGCCCCGACGGGTAGAGGTAGAGCAGGCGGACCCGCCGCACCCGCTGGGCAGCCGCCGCGATGAGCGGGACGAGCGACAGCTCCCCCTGGCCCTGGTCGCGCCCGAACGAGACGAGGTCCTGGGCGACGAGCACGACCTCCTGCACCTCGAGGGCGTCGATCTCGCGCAGCACGGTGTCGAGGTCGCGGGAGCGCTGCGGCCCGCGGAAGGTGGGGATGGCGCAGAACCCGCATGCCCGGTCGCAGCCCTCGGCGACCTTCACGTAGGCCCATGGCGCCGCCGACGCCGGCCGGGGCAGGTTCAGGAGGTCGAAGTCGGCCACCGAGGAGCCCGCGGGGAGGGGCTTGGCGCCGATGCGCACCGCGACCGACGCGGGCGCAGGGCCCGCGAGGGTGGCCACCGCACCGGGGTCGATGCCGTGCCCGAAGCCGGCCACGAGGTCGACCTCGGGGAGCTCGGCGGCCAGCTCGTCGCCGTAGCGCTCGGCCATGCAGCCGGTCACCACCAGGCGGCTGTCGGTGCGGCGGGCCTCGGCGAGGTCGAGGATGGTGGCCACCGACTCCTGCCGGGCCTCCTCGATGAAGGCGCAGGTGTTCACCACGACGAGGTCGGCCTGGTCGGGCCCGGACGCGGGCGTGAGGCCGTCGGCCAGCAGGGTGCCCGTGAGCTTGTCGGAGTCGACCTGGTTCTTGGGGCACCCCAACGTCTCGACCCAGTAGGTGCGGGCCTCGGAAGTCGCCATGGTGGCGCCTATTGTCCCATGCCGCGGGTGCCGTGACCCAGCCCATGCCCCCTGCCGCGCTCAGCTCCCGCCCACCAGCAGGACCAGGCCCGCCACCATCACGAGCGAGCTCACGAGGCGGTGCCGGCCGAGCCGCTCGTGGAGGAACAGCCACCCGAGCAGGGCCCCGATGACCACCGACGACTCGCGCAGCACCGACACGTACCCCACGGGCGCGTCCTGGAACGCGATCACCACCATCGTGTACGAGACGGCCACCAGGACGCCGGCCAGGAAGAGGCGCCAGAACGACGTGCGCAGCATCCCCACCATGGCCCCCTGCCCGTGCCGCGCGAAGCCGGCGATGGACAGGGTGATGCCGGTGCAGACCTGCAGGCTGAAGCCGTACGACGCGCCCGAGCCCGCGTGCCGGCTCCCCTGGGCGTCGACGAGGCTGTACGCCCCGATGGCCACGCCGGTGAGGATCGCCCACGTCAACGACGCCCGCGACGCACCGCGGCCCATCAGCATGAGCAGCGAGCAGGCCACGACCGCCACTCCGATCCAGGGCACCAGCCCGAGGTGCTCGTCGAGCAGGACGGTGCCGCCCAGGGCGGCCAGCAGGGCGCCGCTGCCGCGGGCGAGCGGGTAGGCGAACGAGAAGTCGCCGTGGGTGTAGGCGCGCGCCAGGCCCGTGACGTAGAGGACCTGGATGGTGGCCGAGGCAGCGAGGAACGGCCAGGCACCGCGGTCGGGCAGGCCGATCACCAGCAGCACCGGAACGGCCACCGCGGCCCCGAGCAGCCACTGCGCCCAGAAGGCGGCGTCGCGCTCGTCGCTGACCTTGAGGATGAGGTTCCACGTGGCGTGCAACAGCGCGGCGCCCAGCGCCAGGACCGTCGCGGTGACCATCGGCCGCGAACGCTAGTGCTGGTGGCGACGCTGGCCGCCGGAACTCCCGGCGCTGGTGTCGCACCCCGCCGGTAGCTTGGCGCGGATGTCTGTCACCCCCGAGCCGGGCGCCCCGCTCATCGAGGCCACGTCGCTCACCAAGCGGTTCGGGACGTTCGTCGCGGTCGACGGCATCGACTTCGAGGTGCAGCCCGGCGAGGCCTTCGGCTTCCTCGGCCCCAACGGCGCGGGCAAGACCTCCACCATGCGCATGATCGCCGCGGTCTCCCCGGTCACCGAGGGCCGGTTGCGGATCCTGGGCCTCGACCCCGCCACCGACGGGTCGCGCATCCGCAGCCGCCTCGGTGTGGTGCCCCAGGAGGACTCGCTCGACCTCGAGCTCACCGTCTTCGAGAACCTGCTCATCTACGGGCGCTACTTCGGCATGTCGCGCCCTGTCATCCGCAAGCGCGCCGACGAGCTGCTCGAGTTCGTCCACCTCTCCGACCGCCGCGACGACCAGGTCGACCCGCTGTCGGGCGGGCTCAAGCGGCGCCTCACCATCGCCCGGTCGCTGATCAACGACCCCACCCTCGTGCTGCTCGACGAGCCCACCACCGGGCTCGACCCGCAGGCGCGCCACGTGCTGTGGGACCGGCTGTACCGCCTCAAGCAGCAGGGCGTGACCCTGGTGCTCACCACGCACTACATGGACGAGGCCGAGCAGCTGTGCGACCGCCTCGTGGTCATGGACGACGCCAGGATCGTGGCCGAGGGGTCGCCGCGCCAGCTCATCGAGCGGTGGGCCAGCCGTGAGGTCGTCGAGCTGCGCTTCGCCGTGGGCCAGCAGGACGACGCCGTGCCCCTGCTCGAGGGCCTCGGCGACCGCCTCGAGGTGCTGCCCGACCGCGTGCTCGTGTCCACCGACGAGGGCGACAAGGTGGCGGCCGAGGCCACCGAGCGCGGCCTCCTCCCCGAGAGCGTGGTCGTCCGCCGCGCCAGCCTCGAGGACGTGTTCCTCCGGCTCACCGGTCGCACCCTGGTCGACTGACCATGTCGTCGCCTCCCTCCCCCGCCGCCGTCGCCCCGCCGCAGGGAGCCGAGCTCGACCCGCCGTCGACGCTGGCCGGCGCGCTGCGGGTGTTCGAGTACTGCCTGCTCACGTATCGCCGCACCTGGCGCGGCTCGGTGGTGTCGTCGTTCCTCAACCCCGCGCTGTTCCTGCTGGCCATGGGGGTGGGCCTGGGCAGCCTGGTCGACAAGGGCCACACCAGCGGGGCCACCGCCTCCCTCGGCCACGTCACCTACCTCCAGTACCTCGCGCCGGGCCTGCTCGCCGCCACGCTCATGCAGATCGCCGCGTTCGAGTGCACCTACCCGGTCATGGCCGCCATCAAGTGGGTCCGCACCTACTTCGCCATGCTCGCCAGCCCGGTCGGGGTCACGGGCATCGTGCTCGGGCGCTTCCTCTGGGTCGCGGCCCGGCTGCTCATGACCGCGGTCATCTTCGTGTTGGTCATGGCGCTGTTCGGAGCCGTCGAATCGGTCGACGTCGTGTGGGCCATCCCCGTGTCGGTCCTCACCGGGCTGGCCTACGCCGGGCCCATCACCGCGTTCGCGGCCACCCGCGAGAACGACGCGGCCTTCGCCGGGCTCTTCCGCTTCGTGATCATGCCGATGTTCCTGTTCTCCGGCACCTTCTTCCCGATCTCGCAGCTCCCGCCGGTGCTGCGCCCCATCGCCTACCTCACCCCGCTGTGGCACGGCGTCACCCTGTGCCGCCAGCTCGCGTTCGGGCACGCCACCGCGGTGGGCGTGGTGAGCCACTGCGGGTACCTGCTCGCCTGGACGCTGGTGGGCCTGGCCCTCGCCGTCGTCACGCACCGCCGCCGGCTGGTCGTCTGATGGGCGCCCCGCCCGACGTGCTGGCGCCCCCGCCACCGCCCTCGCGTGGGCTCATCAGCCGCGTGGTGCCGCCCTCGGTGCTGGGCCGGCGCCGGGCGCTGCTGCTCATCGAGCGCGACCTCATGGTGTACCGGCGGCAGTGGATGATCGTCATCTCGGGCCTGTTCGAGCCGCTCTTCTACCTGCTGTCCATCGGCGTCGGCATCGGCAAGCTCGTGGGCAACGTGCACGGCGGCGGCGAGTCGGTCAGCTACGAGGCCTTCGTGGCGCCGGCGCTGATGGCGTCGTCGGCCATGAACGGCGCCATCTACGAGTCGACCATGAACGTCTTCTTCAAGCTCAAGTACGCCAAGGTCTACGAGGCGGTGCTCGCCACACCCGTCAGCGTGGCCGACGTGGCGCTCGGCGAGGTGGGGTACGCCCTGCTGCGCGGGGCGGCCTACGCGGTGGTCTTCCTCTTCGTGATGGTGGCGATGGGCCTGGTCGCGTCGTGGTGGGCCGTGTTCGCCGTGCCCGCCGCCATCCTCATCGGCTTCGCGTTCGCCGGCACCGGACTGGCCGCCACCTCGTTCATGAAGAGCTGGCAGGACTTCGACCTGGTGCAGTTGGCCATCCTGCCCCTGTTCCTGTTCTCGGCCACCTTCTACCCGCTGTCGACCTACCCCCCGGGCATCCGACTGCTGGTGCGGGTCACGCCGCTCTACCAGGGCGTCGCGCTGCTGCGCTCCCTCACGCTGGGCCACGTCGGCCCCGCCACCCTCGGCCACGTGGCCTACCTGGCCGTCATGGGCGCCGTGGGCCCGCGCATCGCCACCCGACGCCTCGGCCGGCTGCTGCAACCCTGACCCGACACCGGGCGCCGGACGCCACCGGTACAGTCGTGCCCATGAACTTGACCGACCAGTCAACTTCGACCGTGCCCGACCTCCTCGACCCCGCGTTCTACGTCGACCTGCCCGCGATGCACGAGTCGTTCCGGGAGCTTCGGGCGCAGGGCCCGCTGGCGCACGACGACAGGAACGGGCTGTGGGCCGTGCTCGGCCACCCCGAGATCATCGACGTGGAGCGCCACGACGAGGTCTTCGTGTCGGGCCAGGGCTACCGCTCGTTCTTCCCCGGCGCCGAGGACAACATGATCTCGCTCGACGATCCCCGTCACGCCGCGCAGCGCCGTCTGATCTCGCGCCGCTTCACCCCCAAGGCCGTCCGCGCCCTCGAGCCGTTCCTCGTCGACCGCATCGACGGGCTCCTCGCCGGCTTCCTCGAGGCCGGCGAGCTCGAGGTCGTGTCGGAGCTCGCCGCGCAGCTCCCGGCGCGCCTCACCGCGCACCTGCTCGGGTTCCCCGAGGAGAACTGGGCCGACATCACCTCGTGGTCGGAGCGGATGATGCGCTACGACCAGTCGGTCACCGACGAGACCGCGGCGGCGGGGTTCATGTCGGCGATCATGGAGTTCGTCCCGGTCCTCACCGAGACGGTCGAGGCCCGCAAGGCGTGCCCCGCCGACGACCTCGTGAGCACCTGGGCACACGCCGAGATCGATGGGTGCCCGCTCGGCGTCGAGACGCTCGTCAACGAGACCGGCCTCGTCATCTCCGGCGGCGCCGAGACCACCCGCACGGTCATCGCGCGCGGCCTCGCCACCTTCTGCGAGCACCCCGACCAGTGGGAGGCCCTGGCGCAGGACCCGAGCCTCGTCCCCGGCGCCGTCGAGGAGCTCATCCGCTGGGTCACGCCGCTCAACAACTTCTTCCGCACGGCCACGGCGGCCACCACGGTGGCGGGCCAGGCCATCGAGCCGGGCGACCGCATGATCCTGTTGTACCCGTCGGCCAACCGCGACGAGCGGGTCTTCGACGACCCGTACCGCTTCGACATCCGTCGGGCGCAGAACCCCCACGTGGCGTTCGGGTTCGGCACCCACTTCTGCCTGGGCGCCTCGCTGGCCCGCTACGAGCTGCGGCTGCTCTTCGAGCGGCTCACGCAGCGCATCACCAACCTGCGCGTGGTCGAGGGCCCCGACCTCGAGGCCAACATCTTCGTCACCCCGGTCACGTCGTTCCGTCTGGGGTTCGACCTTCGCTGACCGCGCCATCGCCCCCGGCGCCGCCGTCGTGCGGGTGGGGGTGGCGCTGCGGCAGCGCGCCGGAGCCGCCGTCGATCAGGGTGAGGACGAACTCGGCCCGGCCCAGCTCGTGCTCCTCGCGGACATCGACCCCGGACGAGCGCAGCAGCCCGATCATGGGGGCGTTGCCGTCGAGGGTGTCGGCCACGAAGCGGTGGATGCCGTTGGCGATCGCCCGCTGGGCCAGCGCCTCGAACAGGGCGCGCCCGATGCCGCGTCGCTGCCAGGCGTCACCGACCACGAACGCGACCTCGGCCGCCAGTGGGTCGTGCAGCATCTCGTAGCGACCGACGCCCACGATGTTGTCGTCGACGACGGCCACGAGCGCCTCGCGGCGGTTGTGGTCGACGTTGGTGAAGTGGTGCACCTCGGCGTCGGTGAGGTGCGGGTGCGGCGTGAAGTAGCGACGCTCCTTGGTGTGCTCCGACAGCGCCTCGTGGAACTCGACGAGGCGCGCGGCGTCACCCGGCTCCATGGGTCTGATGCCGATGTCGTCCGCGGGGGGCTCCGTGGTCACAGCCACGATCATCCCGCGCGGGCGGGGGATGACCAGGGTCGGACGTGGGGGACCCCGGTCAGGCGTTCGCGGTGTCGGGGTACCGCTCGGGGTAGCGCTGCGACAGGTCGGCGCAGGCCTCGCACACCGAGACCGGGATGATGCCGACCTTCATGAGCCCGGCGAACATCTTGCAGCCGATGCAGTAGCCCAACGCCGACTCGAGGAACGCGGGCACGGTCATGAGCGCCACGAGCACCAGCGCGAAGGTGTGGGCGCCGAAGCCGAACCAGGCGACGGCCGCAGTGACGGTGAAGGCCATGCCGACGCCCTGGGCGAACCGCTTGGGCGGGCCCGGCACGGGTCGGGCCGGGCCGAGGCGCGGGGCGATCACCCGGGTGGCGAGCTGGCCCAGCGGACTGAGCGTGGGGCCGGTGAGCACGCGGGCGACGAAGCCGTAGGCGAGCAGGCCGAGCAGCAGCGGCGAGCCGGTGATGACGGTGGCGACGCACAGCAGCAGCACGCCGCCTGCGACGGTGCGGGCCGCGAGCTCGTTCACGGGGTTCGGGAAGGAGAACAGCTGCCGCATGCCCGAAAGCCTACCTATCAGATCAGCTTTCCCACCAACTCCACCCCGTCCACCTCCGTTGCGAATGTTCTGTGGGAAGCCCCGGATAACGGGTACTTCTGGGGGAAACTCCAGCAAGCGCGCGAACTGCTAACTACAGCTAACCGGGAAAGTGGCCGAATACCGGGGCTTCCCACAGAACATTCGCCGGAGGAGGGTCAGTCGGTGAGGTCGTCGGGGTAGGCCCCGGCGGGGTCGTCGCCCGGCATCGGGGTGCCGAGGGACGAGCCGCTGCCGTCGAGCTCCTCGACGGTCATGAGCACCGTGCGCGACTTGGAGCCGGTGGACGGCCCGACCACGCCCTGCTGCTCGAGCAGGTCCATGATGCGGCCCGCCCGCGCGAACCCGACGCGCAGCTTGCGCTGCAGCATGGACGTGGACCCGAGCTGGGAGCGGACCACGAGCTCGCGGGCCTGGGCCAGCAGGTCGTCGTCGTCGTCACCCGCGCCTCCCCCGCCGCCACCGGCCGACCCGCTGGTACCGGCACTGCCGCCCGGGCCGTCGTCGGAGCCCTGCACCTCGTCGTCGTAGGTGACCTCGGGCGCCTGGCGCTTCCAGTGCGCCACGGCGGCACGGACCTCGTCCTCGGTGACCCAGGAGCCCTGGATGCGCCGGGCGATGCTCGACGCCGGGCCGAGCAGCAGCATGTCGCCCTTGCCGAGCAGCTTCTCGGCCCCGGGCTGGTCGAGGATGACCCGGCTGTCGGCGAGGCTCGACACCGCGAACGCCCAGCGCGCCGGGATGTTGGCCTTGATGACACCGGTGATGACGTTGACCGAGGGGCGCTGCGTGGCCACGACCAGGTGCAGCCCCACGGCGCGGGCCATCTGCGCGATGCGGGTGATGGACTCCTCGACGTCGCGGGCCGCCACCATCATGAGGTCGTTGAGCTCGTCGACCACGATCAGGATGAACGGCAGCCGGGCGTACTCACGGTCGCTGCCGAGCGGCGCCTGCAGGTCGCCACGGTCGAAGGCGGCGTTGTAGCCGGTGATGTCGCGAACGCCCACCTCCGACAGCAGGTCGTAGCGCCGCTCCATCTCGCGCACCGCCCACGACAGCGCGTTGGCCGCCTTCTTGGGGCTGGTGACCACGTCGGTGAGCAGGTGCGGGAGGCCGTTGTACTGGCCCAGCTCGACCCGCTTGGGGTCGACCAGGATGAGGCGCACCTGGTCGGGGGTGCTGCGCATGAGGATGGACGTCATCAGCGAGTTGATGCACGAGGACTTGCCGGCACCCGTGGCGCCGGCGATGAGCACGTGCGGCATGGTGGCGAGGTTGGCCAGCACGGCCTTGCCCGCGATGTCGCGCCCGATGGCCACCTCGAGCGGGTGGGTGGCCTTGCGGGCCTCCTCGCTCGCCAGGATGTCGCCCACCGTCACGAGCTGCTTGCGGACGTTGGGGACCTCGACGCCGATCGCCTGGCGGCCCGGGATCGGCGCCAGGATGCGCACGTCGGGCGTGGCCATGGCGTAGGCGATGTCCTTGTGGAGGCTCGTGACCTTGGCAACCTTCACGCCCGGACCGAGCTCGAGCTCGTAGCGCGTGACGGTGGGGCCGACGGTCATGCCCACGAGACGGGTCTCGACGCCGTGCTCGGCGAGCGCGTGCTCGAGGGTGCGGCCTGTCTCCTCGATGAGCTTGCGGTCGACGGACTGGGCGCCGGCCCGCGACAGCAGCTTGAGCGGCGGCAACTTCCAGGCCGAGGGCCGCACCGCGGGGCCGAGGTCGATCTGGAGCTGCTCGGTGGGACCCGTGGCCTTTGCCGCGGCACCCTTGCGCGCCGGAGCACCCGGCGCGGCGTCGAGGTCCTGGTCGTAGACCGAGGGGTCTTCGGCCGCCGCGGGCAGCACGATGGTGCCGTCGGCGCTGTCGCCGTCGGCGCCGGGGGCGAGCCCGGCGGCAGCGGCGTCGGTCGAGGGGAGGCCGTCGAAGCGAAGGTCGGCGTCGGCGTCGCCCTGGCCCGCCACGGCGTCGCCCGGCGGCCCAGGCGCGGGAGCCTCCAGCCGGAACATCGAGCCCAGCGCACGGCGGGCCGCGCTGCCGGCCGGTCGGACGCCCTCGGCGGTGGCGCCCGCAGCGCGGCGCAGGGTGACGCCCGTGAGCAGGATGAGCCCGGCGAGGCCGAGCAGGACCAGGAGCGACACCGCACCCCAGCTCGACAGCGCCGAGCGCAGCGGCTGGCCGACGGCCACGCCGACGAACCCGCCCGCGTGGGCGATGGCCACGCGCTGCGACCCGAACTCGGGCGCGCCGCGGGTGAGGTCGAGCAGCCCCAGCACCGCCAGGACGAGGACCACCGCGCCCAGGGAGCGGCGCACCAGGGAGTGGGCGGCTCGTGCATCGGCGGCAGGTGGAGCCGCGGCGTCGGGATCGGGAGGGGCGACGGTGGCGGCCTCGTCGGGCGTGGCGGTGGCCGTGGGGCGTCCGCGGACCAGCAGCACGCCGGCGAGCACCAGGATCAC
>JADGOP010000232.1 GCA_017882935.1 Actinomycetota bacterium | reverse complement strand
CTACACCCCGCCGCCCACCGTCACGGCGGGCTACACGTCGCTCGACGTCTACACGCCGTCCGACTCCGACCCCACCTTCGACAGCAACGACGAGCTCTCGTTCCTCGCTGCGGACACGGGCAAGCAGGCCGACGCGCCCGCGGGCAGCCCGGCCGGCGTCGACGCCACCACGCGCGAGGAGGTCAAGGCCACCGACCCGCTGGCGCCCTCGAACCTCGGCTACGTCTACCTCTTCCACAGCGACACGCTCACCGGTGGCAGCGCCGGCACCACCGGCGTGAACTACTCGTTCAACCTCACGTCCGGGAACTACAAGGCCACCTACAAGATGGGCCTCGGCTCGCTGGCCCCCAACAACGCCTGGGGCCTCAACCCCGAGACGTCCACGGTGACCACGCCCAACTACTCGCAGGTGCTCGGCGACCGCTGGCTCAACAACTCGCTGAAGATCACCGCAGGCGGCGCCAGCGGCGTGAACGTCCTCGACCGCGCCAAGTACTACGTCACCGCCGGGTGCGGCCGCACCGAGAACACCTTCGACGGCACCGACTCGGGTGAGGGTGCCTTCGTCGTGAGCATCGGCGGCCCGGTCCGCGCCATCCGGTCCTACATCGGGGCCAACAGCTACAAGTGGACGGTCAACACCGACATCTTCTACCCCGACCGCGAGGACTCCGTCACCGAGCTGCGCGGCCACGCCGGCCTGCCGGGCTTCGCCGGTGCCGACGACCTGGCCACCAACCTCACGGGCATGACCTACTCCGACGCCGCCAACACCGGTCTCACCATCGACGGCGTGCCCGACACCTTCCACGCCACCACGGCCACCACGCCCGCTTCGCCGGCGTCGAGCTGGCAGATGGTGTCGGGTCCTGCCGGCTCGCTCGTCACGGTGCGCTCGCTCGACACCGACATCTCGGGCCTCGTCGAGTCCACGCTCTTCATCGACCAGAAGGCGCCCGGCACGGCCCCGTGCACGGGCGACGCCTCGTACTGGGGCCAGTTCGGCACCTCCACCGTCTCGCCGGTGTCGAACGTGCCGATCACCGACCCCACGCTGATCGCCGTTCCCAACACCTTCCTGGCGCACCGCTTCCGGTACTTCGCCGGCCCGAACACCCCCGCGGCCGCCGCGGCGGGCCTCGAGGCGCAGACCAAGAGCCCGATCCAGACCACCGTCACGGGCTGACCCTCCGGGTCGGGAGCGCTCGCGGAGGCCCTACGATGAGCGCACCGCACCCAGGAGGTAGCCCGTGGACGTCCGCATCGGCGTGACCTACAGCCCCAAGGAACTCAGCGTCGAACTGCCCGAGGGCACCGACGTGGCCAACCTCCGCGCCGACATCGAGCAGGCCCTGGCCGCGGAGACCAGCGTGCTCTGGCTCACCGACCGCAAGGGTCGCCAGGTGGGCGTGCCCGTCGCCAAGGTCTCCTACGTCGAGATCGGCAGTCCCGACAACGGCCGCCACGTGGGCTTCGGCTCCTGACCCGAGCACGCCCCCCGGTTCGGCACGCCGCACCCCGGGTAGGGCACGCCTGACATGCCTCCGGACCTCCTCGACCGCCGCCTGCTCTTCGTCACCGGGAAGGGTGGCGTCGGCAAGACCACGGTGGCCGCGGGGCTGGCGTCGCTCGCGGCGGCGCGCGGCAAGCGCACGCTGGTGTGCGAGGTCGACGCCAAGGGCAACCTGGCCGACTTCTTCGAGACCGGCCCCATCGGCTTCGACCCACGCCAGATCGAGCCCCAGCTGTGGGCCATGGCGATGCAGACCGAGGAGTCGCTGAAGGAGTACCTCAAGCTCCAGCTCAAGGTGCCGCTGCTCGCCAAGATCGGTCCGCTGGCCCGCACCTTCGACTTCGTGGCGAACGCCGCCCCGGGCGTCAAGGAGATCCTCACCGTCGGCAAGCTCTGCTACGAGGTGCGGGAGCAGAACTACGACCTCGTGGTGGTCGACGCGGCGGCCAGCGGTCACGTCATCGGGCAGCTCGCGGCGCCGCAGGCCATCAACGAGCTGGTGCAGGTGGGCCTGGTGCGCAGCCAGACCGGCTGGATGCTCGACCTGCTCTCCGACCCGGTCATCACCGGCGCGGTCATCGTGTCGGCGCCCGAGGAGATGCCGGTCAACGAGACCATCGAGCTCGCCGCACGGATGCGGTCCGAGACGCAGGTCGACCTGGCGGCCGTGGTGGTCAACCGGGTGCTCCCGGAGCTGTTCAACCGCGCCGAGGAGGAGATCTTCGACCGCCTCCACACCGCCGACGGCGTGGCGTGCCTCACCGGCGCGGTCGGGGGCAACGCCACGCCCCTGCTCGACGCGGCCCGCCTGGCCGTCACGCTCCGGCGCACGCGTGCCGGGCACCTCGCCCGGCTGCGCACCGAGCTGCCCGACAACCTGGCCATGCTCTACCTGCCGTACCTGTTCACCCGCTCGCACGGGGTGCGCGTCACCACGCAGATCGCCGAGGCGCTCGGCGAGGAGCTGGGGTTCTGATGGCCGCGCGCGGACGACGCACCGAGACGCGGGAGCCGGCGAAGTCGGTCGAGAAGCTGCTCGCCACCAAGGAGATCGTCATCTGCTGCGGCTCCGGCGGCGTGGGCAAGACCACCACCGCGGCCGCCATGGCCGCCATGGCCGCCACCTACCACGGCGGCAAGGTCCTGGTGCTCACCGTCGACCCCGCCAAGCGGCTCGCCAACGCCCTCGGGCTCGAGCAGTTCGGCAACGTCGAGACGCGGGTGCCTGCCGAGGCCTTCGCCGCCGTCGGGGTCGAGCCGCGCGGCGAGCTGTGGGCGGCGATGCTCGACACCAAGCAGTCGTGGGACGACCTGGTCGAGCGGCACGCCCCCGATGCGGCCACCCGCAAGGCCATCCTCGACAACCCGCTGTACCAGAACGTCACCGGCAAGTTCGTGCAGAGCCACGACTACATCGCCATGGAGCGCCTCTACGAGATCCACTCGTCCGGTCGCTACGACCTGATCGTGGTCGACACCCCGCCCACGCGCAACGCCATCGACTTCCTCGAGGCTCCCGAGCGCATGGCCGACTTCTTCTCGAGCCGGCTGCTGCGGTGGCTGATCGCGCCCTACCAGTCACGCTTGTTCAACGTGGCCTCGAAGCCCTTCTACAACGTGGCCGACCGCATCCTCGGCTCGCAGTTCCTGCAGGACATCGCCGAGTTCTTCATCCTCTTCCAGACGATGTACGGCGGCTTCGTCGAGCGCGCCAAGGCGGTCACGCGCACGCTGTCCGACCGGTGCACCACGTTCGTCGTGGTCAGCACGCTCGAGTCGGCGCCGGTGCAGGAGGCCGAGTTCTTCATCGGCGCCCTGTCCGACCGCGACCTGCACCTGGGCGCGCTGGTGCTCAACAAGGTGCTGCCCACCTACCTGCGCTCCACCGCGGCCACCAAGGTGGCCCGCTCGTTCACGGCCGACGCCGATCCGCTGGCCGACCAGGTCCTCGCCGGGCTGGGCGACATCGGTGCGCACGACGACGTGGCGCGCGTCCTGCGCGAGGTGGGGGAGAGCTTCCTCAACTACCAGGTCGTGGCCAAGCGCGAGGCCGAGCTGCGCGACGAGCTGTCGACGGTGCCCGACGTGGTGGCCACCGTGCCCTACTTCGACTCCGACATCTTCGACCTGGCGGGGCTGCTCGCCCTCGGTGCCGCGATCTGGCGCTGACCCTCGTTGCGTGCCGGAACCACCAGCGTCTCGCCACGGCCGACCCCTTGACAAGCGGCAAGGTACTGGTCACAGTCACGACAGGCGTTGCGCAGGCTCGGAGGGAGTCGGACACGTCCGTAGGTGCTGGCCAGGGACCATGGCAGTCGGTTGCATCGACCGCGCTGCTGATTGGGAGGGAAGCTCATGCGCGGACTCAGGGTGATCGAACGTCGACGTGGCCCCGGCCGCTCGCAGCCGGCGCGGGTTCGCGCCGGGCTGCTGGTGGTGGCGCTGCTCGCCGTGATCCTCGTCGCGTGCGGGCTCGAGGTGCAGAACACCGCGCTCCCCGACGCCGCCCAGGGTGGCGTCTACAGCACCACGCTCTCGGCCGGGGGCGGCAAGGCGCCCTATGTGTGGGCCATCTCGAGCGGGAGCCTCCCCACCGGGCTGAGCCTGGCCCCGGCGACCGGGATCATCTCGGGTACCCCGACGGTGCTCGGCACCACGACCTTCTCGGCGACCGTGACCGATGCCGACAACAAGACGGCGACCCAGGCCCTGGCCATCACGGTGCTGGTGCCCGGCTCCTGGCCCCAGGCCCGGCGGGGCGAGGGTCGACGTTCCTGGGCAGGCGCCGAGACCACGCTCACGCCGGCCAACGCCTCCGGCGTGCACGAGGAGTGGAGCATCCCGACGGGCCTGGGTGCGCCGGTGGCATCGGGTGGTCTGATCTACGCGGCCGGCTTCCGGCCCGGCACCTCCGACCCGTCGGTGATGGCGCTCAACCTCACCACCTCGCAGCTCTCGTGGAGCGTGCCCGACCCGGCCTGCTGGGGAAGTGGCGTCGTAGCGGTCGACGCCACGGCGGTCTACGCGGCCTGCGGCCAGGAGCTCCGGGCGTACCGCCTCGCGGGGCCGCACGACCTGCTCTGGTCCACCGCCGACACCGACCCGGGCTCGGCGGCCTCCGACGTCCTGGTCAGCGGGAACATCGTCGTCACGGCCAACGGCTTCAGCGTCACCGCCTATGACGTCGCCACGGGCGAGCGCCAGTGGCAGCGGCTCGCCCCGGCGGGGTCGTCGAGCGAGTACTTCTTGGCTGCGGGTGACGGGCAGGTGGTGGTCGGCTGGAACCTCGCCGTCGAGGCCTATTCCCTGGGAACCGGATCCTTCACGTGGTCGCGCGCGGCCACGACCTCGGTCGGGTGGACCGCCGTGGTCGCCG
>JADGOP010000231.1 GCA_017882935.1 Actinomycetota bacterium | reverse complement strand
TCCTCCACCGGGTCGAGGCGCACCGGCGCTCGGCGCACGACGACCCAGGTGCCTGATCCAGAGTGGGTCAGCCCGCGGGCGTGGGCACCGGTAGCGGCGTGCGACCTTCGATGACGTCACTGAAGCGGGTGCCCCAGTGGCTGACCCCGCCGTCGCGGTCGACGACGTAGCAGCGGCCGCCGACCTCGGGCTCGATCCGGAACTCGACGACGTCGCGGTCCTCGCCGAGGTGGTGCTCGCGCGGCCACCAGGTGTCGAAGCCGTCGACGAAGACCTTGAAGCAGGTGGCGAGCGGCGCGGCGACCTCGACCTCGCGGATCACGGATGGGAGCGCAGGTGTGGTGCCGGTCATGGCGTGGGTCCTTTCGGGATCGGGGGTGCGGTCGGGGGCGTGGTGGGGTCGCCGGCGCGTTCGCCGTCCGGGGCCGGGTCGGCGCGGTGCGCCGCCTCGGCGGCGGCCGCGAAGCGGTCGCGCGCGCCTGCCCACAGCCGGTCGAGGTAGGTGCGCAGCAGTGCCAGGCCGGCGGGATCGAGCTCGTAGATGCGCCGGGTGCCGTGCGGGGTGTCGTGGACGAGCCGGGCGTCCTTGAGCGCTCGGAGGTGCAGCGACACGGCCGGTCGCGTCACCGGCAGCAGGTCGGCCAACTCGCCCACGGCCCGGGGCCGTTCGGCGAGCAGCTCGACGATTGCCCGCCGGGTGCGGTCGCCCAGCACTGCGAGCGCCGCGCCGGCGGCCTCGGCGGGAGCCGCCGGAAGGGCCGGAACGGGCGGAGAGGTTGCGTCAGTGGTCACTAACGGTAGGTAGACACTGACGGATGCCGCCTGTCAAGCAGCCGATATCGGACAGAAGTCCTTGACGGTTGACGTGACGTTCGTCATAGTCTCGGCACGTCGGCGTTTCCCAACGCGACCCGGGGGCTTCCAGGGGTCGGGACTTGTGTCGTCGACGCTGATCCCAGGGGGTTCTCTCATGAAGTTTCGCTTCACGCGGCGTTTCGGCGCCGCCGCCTCGGTGGCCTGTGCGGTGCTCATGTTGGCGCCGCAGGTGGCGCCGGCCCAGGCCAGCACGCTCCCGGTGACCTACAACGTCACCTCCTCGCTGCCGTACGTGCTCCAGCCGAACAAGGCGCCGGCGGGAAGCAACGACTGGTCGTGCAAGCCGACGGCCGCACACCCCCGCCCCGTCATCCTCGTGAACGGCACGTTCGCCACGATGGGCGAGAACTGGTCGGTGCTGGCGCCGCTGCTCAAGAACAACGGCTACTGCGTCTACGCGTTCAACTACGGCAGCACCATCGTGTCCACCCTCACGGGCGGCAACATCCAGTCGATCGATCACGTCGCCACGTCGGCCGGTCAGCTCTCCACCTTCGTGAACAAGGTGCTGTCGTCGACGGGCACCGCGCAGGTCGACCTCGTGGGCCACTCCCAGGGCGGCATGATGCCGAACTACTACCTGAAGTTCCTGGGTGGTGCCCCGAAGGTGCACTCGCTCATCGGCCTGGCTCCGAGCAACCACGGCACCGACCTCCTGGGCCTCGTCACCTTCGCCGAGGACCTCGGTGTGGTGTTCCCCCTGCTGCTCCCGTCGATCAACATCGCGCTGGCGTTCGGCGGCCTCCCGGCGATGGTCGACCAGGAGGTGGGCTCCTCGTTCCAGAAGACCATGGCCACCAAGCCCGACACGGTGGCGGGTGTCTCGTACACCGTGATCGCCACGAAGTACGACGAGGTGGTCACGCCGTACACCAACCAGTTCCTGTCGGGCAGCAACGTCACCAACATCCTGTTGCAGAACCAGTGCTCGCAGGACCACGCCGAGCACATCGCCATCGCCTTCGACCACATCGCCCTGCGCGACGTGCTCAACGCGCTGGACCCGGCACACGCCGTCGCCCCGACGTGCAGCTCGGTGCTCCCCCTCGTCGGCGGCTGAGCAGTCGGGCAGCCGCCTCGAACCACCCTTCACGGCCCGGGCCATGTGCCCGGGCCGTGACGCGTCCGGGATGACGTTGAGGGCGACCGGTAACCTCGCCGGCGGAGCGGTGGCAGAGCGGACGAATGCACCGGTCTTGAAAACCGGAGACCCGCGAGGGTTCGAGGGTTCGAATCCCTCCCGCTCCGCGTAGTGGGGATCGCCCGGATCCCCGGGTCAGGCGAGGCGGTCGACGAGCCGCCCCGCCTGACCGCCAGGTCACTCGTTGCCGAGCTCGGCCGACCAGCTCTGATACCAGTTGCGATGCGCGGGCACCGCCTCGGGGTGACAGGGGAGCTCGCCGTCGTGAAGACGCCCAAGTCGGCCGAACGCTCGGGCGACATCCCAGGACGGAGCCTGGACGGGGGCGTCGTTGACAAGTGGCACCAATGGTGCCAATACTTTCCTGGGCACGAGGCACCCGCTGCGTGCCCTCACGGGGAGCTCCCACATGGCCGAGTCCGTCAACCAGCTCACGTTCGTCCCGCCGGCAGCGCCCGGCGGCGCGGCCCGGGTCGAGGGGGTGCGCAACGCCCGCTATGCCGAAGTGCTGCTGGTGCGCGCCGAGGGAGACCGGCTGAACGCCGAGGTCTGGAACACCCTCGGGCTCAACGACTGCCCCGACGACGCCTGGCGGGCCCTCGACGATGCGGCGATCGCGGCCGAGGAAGGCGCGCTGCTCGCCATCCTCAACGGCCCCCGCTACTGGCTCATGGACGCCATCGAGAACACCGCCCCGGCCGAGCGCCAGCTCGCCCGTTTCGGCGAGCTCGACATGTTCCGCGCCGCGGTCGTCGACCTCGGCACCGACCTGCCCGATCGCCGTCCGTACAAGGAGCTGCGGGTGCTGCGCTCGACCGTGTTCGAGTGGTCGGCGGGGCGCGACGTGCACGAGCTGATCGACCCCGACGGTGGCGTGTACGTGATGCAGAGCTACAGCCTCGAGGTCGACCCCGACCTCACCGAGGACGCGCTCGGCGGTGTGGCGGCCCGCATCACGCTGCCCGGGGGCTGGGCCTCGCGGTCCCGTTCGCTCACCGATCCGTTGCGGGTGGAGTGCCCCGACGAGGTGGCGATCATCGTCCAGGACGACCTGAAGAACACCTACCAGCGCTCCTACGGGCCGAGCTGAGCGGGCGGCCCCGGACCCGCCCGCGGCGGGCGGCGGCACCGGATCCCGTACGAACCCGGGGTCGGGGGTTGGTAGCATGACCGGCCACAACTCGGAGAGGTGCCGGAGTCCGGTCGAACGGGCCTTCCTGCTAAGAAGGTGACGGTGTTAAAGCCGTCCGTGGGTTCAAATCCCACCCTCTCCGCCACCGCAGTCGAGCCCCGGTACCCCACGGTCCGGGGCTCTTGCGATTGAGGCGCCGGGCTATCCCGGGCGGTGGTCAGCGTCGGACTGACGAACTCACAGGGAACCCCAACGTTGCCCGGACGGGGTCCCGAAGTGGCTTCTCCAGAGTGAGCGCACCTCGAACACGCGAGGTCTCTGCACAAGGAGTACCGCATGTCCCCGAACTCGCTCAAACACTCGGCGCGCAACTGGATCGTCGGTGCCGCGCTGTTCACCGGCGTCGCCGTCGGTGCGGCCGGTGTGGCCGGAGCCGTCTCGTCGGCCACGTCGTCCAGCAACGCGACCCCGACCACGACCGCGTCGTCGTCCCAGACCGCGCCGTCCAACCCCTACGGCACGCCGCCGGCCCAGCACGGCCAGGCGCCCGGTGGCCAGGACCCCGCGACGATGTCGCACGGTCCGGGTGAGACGCTCCTCACCGGCACCACGGCTGCGAAGGTGAAGGCTGCTGCCCTCGCCGCCAACCCCGGGGCCACCGTCATCCGCGTCGAGACCGACTCAGCCGGCTCGGCCTACGAGGCCCACCTCACGAAGTCCGACGGCACCGAGATCACGGTGAAGTTCGACAGCAGCTTCAACGTGACGGCCACGCAGAACGGCTTCGGTCCCGGCCCCTCGAAGTGATCAGAGCGGCATGAGCCGCGCACCGTCCCTCCGGTCGTCCGCCGGGCCCTGATCGTCGAGACCCCCCTCGACACCCGGGGCCCGGCGGCTCCGCGTCCGGAGCCGGACCCCGGGTGGCTCAGCGGGGCGGTTCGATGTGCATGGCCTCTTCCTCGACGGACCGCTCCGCACGCCCGAGGCGCTCGGTGTCCTCCTCGAGGGGATCGCTTCTCGCGGCGAGGCCCAGCAGCTCGCCGTCGCCGCCCTCGTGGGCCACCTCGTCGTCGGGCCACGACCCGTCCGCACTGGCGACGAGGGTGGGTGGCTCGTCACGTGCCGGGGCGAGATGGTCGGGCAGCTCGCGGAGCACCTGCTGCTCGATGGGCTCGTTCACCCGCTCCTCGGCGGCGGTGGTGCCGTACTCGTCGGCGCCGAGCAGGTGCTCGGGCGGGTACACCTCGCTCAGCTCGTCGTCGTCGAGCGCTTCGGCTTCGGTCTGGTCGTCGGTCGGCATGGCAGCTCCCTGGTGTGTGGGTCCTCGGGGGAGGTTGCCTGATTGTGCGCCTCCCGGAAGGTGGCCGGGAAGGGACCGAAGTCACCAGTCGCGGGTCGCCTGCGGGTCAGCCGGCGGGGGTCGAGGCGATCAGGTCGGCGACGACCCTGGCCAGCTCCGGTCCCCGGTCCTCCTGCAGGAAGTGACCGCCACCCTCGATGGTGACGTGGTCGCGGCCCTGGGCGCCGGGCACCAGCTTCTGGAACACCGCGAAGCCTCCCTTGGTGATGGGGTCGGCGTCGCTGAAGGCGGTGAGGAACGGTCGCTCGAAGTGCTGCAGCGTCTCCCAAGCGGCCTTGTTCGCGGCTGCGGCAGGGTCGGCGGGGCTCGTGGGCACCAGGGCGGGGAAGATGCGGGCCCCGGCGGTGTAGGCGTCGTCGGGGAACGGGGCGTCGTAGCCGGCGAT
>JADGOP010000230.1 GCA_017882935.1 Actinomycetota bacterium | reverse complement strand
TGGGCGACATCGGGTTGCGCGACGGTCGCATCGTGGCCGTGGGCCGTCTCGGCACCGTCGACGAGCCTGCCGCCGAGGTGGTCGACGCGACGGGCCTCGTCGTCGCGCCCGGGTTCGTCGACCCGCACACCCACTACGACGCCCAGCTCTTCTGGGACCCCTTCGCCACGCCGTCGAACACCCACGGCATCACCTCGATGGTCGCCGGCAACTGCGGCTTCACCCTGGCACCCCTCCGGCCCCAGGACGCCGACTACACGCGTCGCATGATGTCGAAGGTCGAGGGTATGCCCCTCGCCGCGCTCGAGAACGGCGTCGACTGGAACTGGGAGACCTTCGCCGACTACCTCGACCGCCTCGAGGGCTCCATCGCCGTGAACACCGGGTTCATGGTGGGCCACTGTGCGCTGCGGCGCTACGTCATGGGCGCCGACGCCGTCGCCGGCGAGGCCACCCCCGAGCAGGTCGACGCCATGGTGGCCCAGCTGCGCACCGCCATCGAGGCCGGCGGCCTGGGCTTCTCCACCACCCTGTCGCACACCCACTCCGACGGCGACGGCGTACCCGTCGCCTCCCGCCACGCCGGCCGCGACGAGCTGGTGGCCTTGTGCGCCGCCGTGGGCGAGTACCCGGGCACCAGCCTCGAGGGCGCCTTCAGTGGCGGGCTCGACCAGTTCGCCGACGAGGAGATCGACCTCATCGCGGCCATGGCCGGCGCGGCGCACCGCACCCTCAACTGGAACGTGCTCACCGTCGACTCGTCGGTGCCCGCCCGCATCCCGCGCCAGCTGGGCGCGGCCGACGCCGTTGCCGCAGCGGGCGGTCGGGTGGTGGCGCTCACCATGCCGGTCCTGGTGCCCATGAACATGAACTTCGGCACCTTCTGCTCGTTCAACCTCATGCCCGAGTGGGGCCCGATCATGGGGCTGCCGACGGCCGAGAAGATCGCCAAGCTGAACGACCCCGAGGTGCGCGCCTTCCTGGTGGAGCGCTCCCACAGCGAGGAGGCCGGGGTCTTCCGCCGCCTCGCCGACTGGGACAACTACGTCATCGGCGACACCTTCTCCGAGGCCAACGAGGGCCTCAAGGGCAAGCGCGCCAGCGAGCTCGCCGAGCAGTGGGGGACCGACAGCTTCTCGGCACTGGTGCAGGTCGCCGTCAACGACGGGCTGCGCACGGTGCTGTGGCCCGGCGCGCCCGACAACGACCCCGAGTCGTGGGCGCTGCGGCGCGAGGTCTGGGGCGACCCGCGGGCCATGATCGGTGGCTCCGACGCCGGGGCCCACCTCGACCGCATGAGCGGCGCGCCCTACACCACCCGCTTCCTCGGCGACATGATCCGCGGCCGCAAGCTCGTGTCCCTCGAGCGTGCGGTGCAGCTCATCACCGACGACCCGGCTCGCCTCTTCGGCCTGAAGGAGCGGGGCCGCCTGGAAGAGGGCTTCCACGCCGACGTGGTCGTCTTCGATCCGGAGCAGATCGGCGCCGGCCAGGCCACGCTGGTGCGCGACCTCCCGGGCGACAGCCCCCGCCTCACGGCCGAGGCGCACGGCATCGTGCGGGTGTTCGTGAACGGCGTCGAGACCGTCCGCGACGGCACCGCCACGGGCGCCACCCCCGGCGCCATCATCCGCAGCGGCCGCGACACCGCCGGCACCGAGGTCACCCTCACCCCCGCCTGACCCCTCGCGGTTGCGAATGTTCTGTGGGAAGCCCCGGATTCCAGGTACTTGTGGGGGTCAGTTCGCTCGGGCGTCGCTGAACCCCCGGTCGCGTATGGCAGGTGGTCCGGTCGGGCGCCGACCAGGGCGGCGATCCGCGTCTGCATGATCGGGTTGTCGAGTACCGGGCCGAGCACGGATTGGCGCCGCCTCCGGTTCGTCCCTGCGTGCAGGTACAGCTTCCACAGGCTGGCGCCGAGCGCCGTGTCGAGGTCCCGTCGAAACTCGCCGTCGGCCCAGCTCTCGACATCCTCCAGCGCGATGGGGACGACGTGGAGGCCGACGGACTCGAGCGCATCGAGCGACCGTGCGTGCTGGTCGAGGAGGTCGGCGAGCTCGGCGCCCACGAAGGCCTGGGCGAAGGCCGTGAGTCATGCCCTCGGACACCCAGCCCCTGTCGTCGGGCGGCAGGTCCGCCTGACTGAACCTGACACCGAGCATGGCCCGATTGTTCGCGGCCAGCTGCTTCCGATACCGGCGGTAGTGCCGCGTGAGCGCAAACAGCAGGTAGCCGACGAGCAGCGCTAGGACGAGCACGCTCGGGTCGGTGATTCCGATCAGCATGGGTCAGGCTTCCGCAGCGGCCTTGATGCGCTCGAGGGTCTGCTGCATGCCCGTGCGCAGGGTGCCGGGGCGGGCCTGCTGGTTGAGCAGCAGGCCGAAGAGCCTTGCGCCGAGCGGCTTGTGCGGCTGCTCGCGGTGCTCGGTGACATCGCAGCCGGCGTCGGTGGCGCGGAAGGTGTAGGTCCACCGTGCCCCGCTGGCCTTCACGTCGAAGGCGAACTCGCGCCCCGGGTCGGCGGTCACGATCTCGGCGACGGTGGGCCAGCGCACCCACCCGTCCTTGTTCCAGCCCCGGAACTTCGCCCCGACCTCGGGACCGGTCGCCCCGCCCAGCCACTGCGTCTTGAAGGTCTCGGGGCTCCAACGGCTCATGTTCGAGATGTCGGACACGAGGTCGTACACCCGCCCGGCCGGCGCCACGATCGAGATGGTCACCTCGTCGAACGCCTCGACGGGGACATCGGAGGGTGACGGGCCGGCCGTGGCGGGGGTGTCCATGGGTGCAGTCTGGCGCACGGATCGTGCCGCGGACCGGCGTCCCGCCACGAACTGACCCCCAGAAGTACCCGGAAGCCGGGGCTTCCCACAGAACATTCGGGGGGTGGGAGGGGGGCGGCGGCGTGGATACGGTTGCAGCGACCGGCCCCGGCGACGCGTCGGGGCACGCTTCGGGGGAAGGACCCGCCTTGCAGGCCTACGACAAGCTCTACATCGACGGCGAGTGGGTGCCGTCGTTCGGCACCGAGACCATCGAGGTCATCAACGCTTCGACCGAGGAGGTGATGGGGTCGATCCCGAGCGGCACCGCCGCCGACGTCGACCGGGCCGTGATCGCGGCCGTCGCCGCGTTCGACGACTGGGCGGCCCGCGCGCCCAAGGACCGCGCCGGCTACGTGCAGCGCATCTCCGAGGAGCTGGGGGCCCGCAACGAGGAGATCGCGCAGACCATCGCCGGTGAGGTGGGCATGCCCATCTTCCTGTCGCGGCTGGTGCAGGCCGGTCTGCCGCAGGCCGTGTCCGGCAGCATGGTGGCCATCGCCGAGGACTTTCCCTGGGAGGAGCAGATCGGCAACTCGCTGGTCATCCAGGAGCCGGTCGGCGTGGTCGGCTGCATCACCCCGTGGAACTACCCGCTCCACCAGATCGTCGCCAAGGTGGCGCCCGCGCTGATCGCCGGGAACACCGTGGTGCTCAAGCCGAGCGAGGTGGCGCCGCTCAACGCCTTCATCTTCGCCGACATCATCGACAAGGTGGGGCTGCCCAAGGGTGTCTTCAACCTCGTGTCGGGCGTGGGCCCGGTCGTGGGCGAGGCCATCGCGGCGCACCCGCAGGTCGACATGGTGAGCTTCACCGGCTCCACCCGAGCCGGCAAGCGGGTGGCCGAGCTGGCCGCCGCGTCGGTCAAGCGGGTGGCGCTCGAGCTCGGCGGCAAGTCGGCCAACATCCTGCTCGACGACCTCGACGGCGCCGACCTCGAGAAGGCGGCCCGTGCCGGCGTCGGGGCGTGCTACCTCAACTCGGGCCAGACGTGCAGCGCCCTCACCCGCATGCTGGTGCCCCGCTCCAAGCACGACGAGGTGGTCGACATCGTCCGCGACGAGGTCGAGAAGGTGTACACCCTCACCGACCCGATCAACGGCGACGGGCGCCTCGGCCCGCTCATCTCCGACGTCCAGCGCGACCGGGTCCGGGGCTACATCGCCAAGGGCATCGACGAGGGCGCCGTGCTCGTCACCGGTGGCGTCGAGCAGCCCGAGGGCTTCGAGCGCGGCTACTAAGTGAAGTCCACGGTGTTCGCGGGCGTCGACACGTCGATGACCATCGCGCAGGAGGAGATCTTCGGCCCGGTGCTGTCGATCCTGCCCTACGACGACGAGACCGAGGCCGTGCGCATCGCCAACGACAGCGTCTACGGCCTCGCCGGCGGGGTGTGGTCGGCCGACCCCGAGCGCGCCAAGGCCGTCGCCCGGCGCATCCGCACGGGCCAGCTCGAGATCAACGGCGGCAGCTACAACCCGCTGGCACCGTTCGGCGGCTACAAGCAGTCCGGCAACGGACGCGAGCTCGGGCGCTTCGGCCTCGAGGAGTTCCTGCAGCCGAAGTCGCTGCAGCTCTAGCGACGTCACTGCGGCTCCAGGTCTGACCCACTGGGCCCCGCCCGGCGTGTTCCGGGCGGGGTCCCGCCGCGCCAGGGGGAGGCAGCGTGGCGCGTTGGGGTCGTCCGGGACCTGCTGGGTAGTGTCGACTCGTTCGCTTCCGCCCGTTCCAGGAGTCGTCACCGTGAGCCAGGATCCCGTCCGCATCGCAGTCACCGGGGCCGCCGGCCAGATCGGCTACAGCATCCTGTTCCGCATCGCGAGCGGTGCGGTGCTCGGCCCCGATCAGCCCGTGATCCTGCAGCTGCTCGAGATCACCCCGGCGCTCGGGGCGCTCGAAGGGGTGGCCATGGAGCTCGACGACTGCGCCTTCCCGCTGCTCGCCGGCATCACCCGCAGCGACGACGCCAACCAGGCGTTCGACGGCGCCAACATCGCCTTCCTGGTGGGGTCGCGGCCCCGCACCAAGGGCATGGAGCGCGGCGACCTGCTCGAGGCCAACGGCGGCATCTTCAAGCCCCAGGGCGAGGCGCT
>JADGOP010000229.1 GCA_017882935.1 Actinomycetota bacterium | reverse complement strand
CATGCCGCCCGCCGGGGCCGACTCGTCGGGTGCGGAGTACTGCACGTTGGTGGGCTGGACCGCGGGCTCCTCGACCACGACCTGCACGTGCATCATGTACTTCACGAAGTCCTGGGCGATGCCGGTCATCATCTGGCCGAACATCTGGAAGCCCTCACGCTGCCACTCGACGAGCGGGTCCTTCTGACCCATGGCCCGCAGGTGGATGCCCTCCTGCAGGTAGTCCATCTCGTACAGGTGCTCGCGCCACTTCTGGTCGATGATCTGGAGCATCACCTGACGCTCGATCTCGCGCATCGACGCGGCGCCGAACTCCTCCTCGCGCTGCTCGTAGTGGCCCGTGGCCTCGCCCATGAGCTTGTCGTAGAGCGCATCGGTGGTCTCGGCCTGGCGCAGGTCGTCGATGGTGAGCTGTGACGGCCAGTAGCCGGCGACCTCGGCGGTGAGCGCCTCGAGGTCCCACTCCTCGGGGAAGTCGTTGACGCAGAAGGTCGAGATGAGGCCCTCGACCGCCTCGGCGAGGGCCTCGAGGGCCTCGTCGCGCAGGTCGGCGTCGTCGAGGATCTGGTCGCGGCGCTTGTAGATGACCTTGCGCTGCTCGTTCATCACCTCGTCGTACTTGAGCACGTTCTTGCGGATCTCGGCGTTGCGCTGCTCGACGGTGTTCTGCGCCCGCTCGATGGCCTTGGAGACCATGCGCGCCTCGATGGGCACGTCGTCGGGCAGGGCCTTGCCCATGACCCAGCTCATCGCGCCGGTGGCGAACAGCCGCATGAGCTCGTCCTCGAGCGACAGGTAGAAGCGGCTCTCGCCCGGGTCGCCCTGACGGCCGGCGCGTCCACGGAGCTGGTTGTCGATGCGGCGGCTCTCGTGGCGTTCGGTGCCGAGCACGTAGAGCCCGCCGAGCTCGCGGACCGTGTCGCCCTCGGCCTTGCACTCGGTCTCCCAGTGCTTGAGGCGCTCCGCGTAGCGTGCCCGGCCCTCGTCGGTCTCGCGGTCGAGGCCTTCGGCAGCCAGCTCCTTGGCCGCGAGGCCCTCGGGGTTGCCGCCGAGGAGGATGTCGACGCCACGACCGGCCATGTTGGTGGCCACCGTGACCGAGTTGAGCCGGCCCGCCTGGGTGACGATCTCGGCCTCACGGAAGTGCTGCTTGGCGTTGAGCACCTCGTGGGGCACGCCGCGCTTCTCGAGCAGCCGCGACAGCTTCTCGGAGTTCTCGACCGAGATGGTGCCGACCAGCACCGGCTGCCCGGTCTCGTTGCGCTCCACCAGGTCCTCGACCACGGCGTCGAACTTGGCGTCCTCGGTCTTGTAGATGAGGTCGCCCTGGTCGATGCGGATCAGGGGACGGTTGGTGGGGATCGGCACGACGGTGAGGCCGTAGGTGGTGCCGAACTCGGCGGCCTCGGTGACCGCGGTGCCGGTCATGCCGGACAGCTTGTCGTAGAGGCGGAAGTAGTTCTGCAGGGTGATGGTGGCGAGGGTCTGGTTCTCCTCCTTGATCTTCACCCCTTCCTTGGCCTCGACCGCCTGGTGGAGCCCCTCGGACCAGCGGCGCCCCTCGAGCACGCGCCCGGTGAACTCGTCGACGATCTTCACCTCGCCGTGCTGGATGAGGTACTCGGTGTCGCGGCGGTAGAGCTCCTTGGCCTTGAGCGCGGCCTGCAGCTGGTGGACCAGGTTCTGCGACACCGCGTCGTAGAGGTTGTCGACGCCGAGGGCCTTCTCGACCTTCTCGATGCCCTCCTCGGTGGGGGCCACCATCTGCTTCTCCTCGTCGACGTCGTAGTCGACGTCGCGCTTGAGGCCCCGGACGATGCTGGCGAAGCGGTAGTAGAGCTTGGCGGCCTCGGCGACGGTGCCGCTGATGATGAGCGGGGTGCGGGCCTCGTCGACGAGGATCGAGTCGACCTCGTCGACGATGGCGTAGGTGTGGCCGCGCTGGGTCTTGTCGACCTTCGAGAGCGCCATGTTGTCGCGCAGGTAGTCGAAGCCGAACTCGTTGTTGGTGCCGTAGGTGACGTCGCAGGCGTACTGCTCGCGCTTGTGCTCGGGGTCGAACTCGCCCGGCAGGATCAGCCCGACGCTGAGGCCCAGCCAGTTGTGGACGCGACCCATCCACTCGGCGTGGAACGAGGCCAGGTAGTCGTTGACGGTGACCACGTGGACGCCTTTGCCGACCAGGCCGTTGAGGTACACGGGCAGGGTCGACACCAGGGTCTTGCCCTCACCGGTCTTCATCTCCGCCACCCAGCCGAAGTGGAGCGCGGCCCCACCCATGAGCTGCACGTCGAAGTGCCGCTGGCCCAGCACGCGGCTGGCGGCCTCGCGCATGACCGCGAAGGCCTCGATCAGCAGGTCGTCGATGTCGGCGCCGTTCTCGAGCTGCTGGCGGAAGTCGGCGGTGCGGCCGCGCAACGCGTCGTCGGAGAGCTTGGTGATCTCCGGCTCGAGCGCGTTGATGTCGGGGACCAGGCCGGCCAGGGCCTTGACCTTGCGCCCTTCACCTGCCCGGAGTATGCGATCCAGTACGGCCATAGGGAGACGATGCTACCGGCGCCACCCGCCCTGCAAGGACGGGCCGGGCGCTCAGTCGGCTTCGTCGATGAGGCCGATGTCGCCGTCGTCGCGGAGGTAGACCACCGCGGCCCGGTGCGTGTCGATGTTCGTGAAGAAGAAGAAGCCGTGGCCCAGCAGCTCCATGCGGTGGCTAGCGTCCTCGGGCGTCATCGGCATCATGGCGAAGCGCTTGCTCTTCACGACGCGCGGCACCTTCGGCCCGTCGGGGGCCTGGGGCTCCTCGGTGGGCGAGCCGTCGAGCGACACCTCGCCGAGGGGCTGGGCGCTGCGGACCTTGGCGTGGCGGCCGCGCTGCACCAGCCGCGTCTTCAGCTTGGTGAGCTGCTGCTCGGCCTTGGCGACGGCACCGTCGACGGCCGCGAACGAGTCGACGGCCGCCACCTTCGCCCGCACGTGGTGGCCGTGGCCCTCGAGGGTGACCTCGCACAGCTCGGGGTTGGCGATGCGGGGGTTCTTCTCACGACTGAAGCGGACCTCGGCCCGCTCCATGTCGAGGAAACGCCCCAGGCGGGACACCTTGTCCTCGGTCAGCTGCCGCAACTTCTCCGACACGTCCATCTGCCGACCGCTGACGATGACGTCCACGCTCCACCTCCGGGTTCCGTTGTGTTCGGGTCGGGAGATCCGTCCCACCTCGAGCATTGCGTCGGAGACCTGCTCACCGGAAGGGCCGTTGGACCTTGGGCGCAATGCCTTTGGTTGGCTGATGGTAGACGGCCCGGCTGGAGCGGTCCTCCGGAGCTGCTGAGCGGCAGCTGGGCCCGGGTGCTCACGGGCCCCGGGAGCGCGGTGGCGCGGTGCGGGCGGCTGCCAGGCCCACCACGGCCGCCGCGCCCGCGTCGGTCAGCACACGGGAGGCCCGGGTGAGGGTGGCCCCCGAGGTGACGACGTCGTCGACCAGCAGGACGCGGCGGCACGGGGCGGCGCGCGCCACGGCACGACGGGGCCGGAAGCGGGGCGCGGCCTGGCGCTCGGCCAGGCGCAGCCCCGTCTGGTGGGGGCCGGGCTGGCGCTGAAGCAGGGCCACCGCCGGGCGCCCGAGCTCGCGCGCCACCCGACGGGCCAGGAGCTCGGCCTGGTCGAACCCGCGCTCGCGGCGCCGCTGCCCGGTGGTGGGCGCCCAGGTGACGACGTCGACCTCGTCGCCCGCGGCCACCGTGAGGGCCGCCATGCCCGCCGCCAGCCACGGCAGCACGCTGCGCGCGTTGCGGTACTTGAGGCGGGCGACGAGGTCGCGGCCCGGGCCGTCGTAGGCCAGCAGCGCGCGGCACGCCACCAGGCCGGCGGGCACGGCCAGCGACGGGGCCGCCCGCAGCGTGGCCAGGCAGCCGGCACAGGGCGCCGGGCCGGGCCGCTCGCACATCGGACAGGTGGTCGGGAAGAGCACGTCTCCGACCGTACGCAGGAGGTGTGACAGCCGGCTCCCGGTCGGGAGGTCCTCGCGGACACGGGTCCTTGGTCCCTACCGGGAACGGCGCCGGCAAGGGAGCATCACAGGCAACAGCTCTTCGAGTCCGGAGGATGGGCCCATGATCGTGACCGTGGTGTACGTGTTGGCAGTCGTCGTGGCGCTCGTCCTCGCCGGCGTCCTGCTCGAGGGTGCGATCCATCGACACGCGGGCCTGCACCTCGAACGAGAGCTGCGGGAGGCCGAGGAGCCGACTCGGCCGGCCCTCAGCGTCGTCGAGACGGCCCCACGACACGCCAGCCACCGGCACGCCGCCTGAGCCGTCGGCGAGCCGGTCCCCGTCGTCCCGCCGACCCCAGGGACTAGTCGGGCAGCAGGCCGACCACCGGGTCGGTGCCGGCCACGAGGTGCTCCATGCGCTCGCGGGCGATGGCGACCCACTCCGGGTGGGTGAAGATGTAGAAGGTCTTGGCCACGATGGCGTCGTGCACCATCCGGGCCACCGCGGCGGGCTCGATGCCGCCGGCGATGAAGCCCTCGATGGTGTCCGACATCAGCTGCCGCAGCTCGGCCGCCTCCGGGGTCTCCGCCTCGGCCTCGTGGTCGAGCGCGGAGCCCACCGGTTCGGGCTTGTTGCGGTCGCTCTTGTGGATCTGCGTCTTCACCCAGCCGGGGCACAGCACCGACACGCCGACCGGCGACTCGAGCATCTGCAGCTCGGAGAACATCGTCTCCGACAGGGTGACCACGCCGTGCTTGGCCACGTTGTAGGGCCCCATGAACGCCGCCGAGATGGTGCCGGCCATCGAGGCCGTGTTCACCATGTGCCCCTCACCCTGCTCGACGAGCAGCGGCATGAACGCCTTCACCCCGTGGATGACGCCGTAGAGGTCGACGCCGATCACCCAGTCCCACTCCTCGAGACCGAGCTCCCACGAC
>JADGOP010000228.1 GCA_017882935.1 Actinomycetota bacterium | reverse complement strand
GGCGGCAGTCGCACGGTCTTCCGTGAGCAGATGGACGAGGTGCGCGGCGAGATCGTGCACCTCGCGGGGCTCGTGGCAGAAGCCATCCCCCGCGCCACCTCGGCACTGCTCGACGCCGACCTCGACGCGGCCCGCAAGCTCGTCGACGGCGACGACGTCCTCGACGTCCTCACGCTGCAGATCGAGGAGCACTGCTACCACCTGCTGGCGCTCCAGAGCCCCATGGCGAGCGACCTGCGGGCGGTCATCACCGCACTCCGCCTCGCCTCCGAGATCGAGCGCTGCGGCGACCTCGCGGTCAACATCGCGAAGGCGGCCCGCCGCCTCTACGGCGTCGAGCTCGAGAGCAAGCTCCGCGGCATCATCGAGCGGATGAGTCGCTCGGCCGTGCGGCTCTTCCGCCTGTCCGTCGACGCCTACGCCGACGCCGACGCCGGGCGGGCGGCCGCCCTCGACGATCTCGACGACGAGCTCGACGACCTGCACCGGGCCTTCATCGCGGCCATCTTCGAATCGCACCACAGCTCCGGCGTCGACCTGCGCGTGGGCGTGCAGCTGGCGCTCATCGGCCGCTTCTACGAGCGCCTCGGCGACCACGCCGTCAACATCGGCGAGCGGGTGCAGTACATGGTCACCGGCTGGCTGCCCGAGCACGCCGGCGCGGCCCGGGCCGCGGCGCGGGGTGAGGTCGAGGCCCACGCCGAGGAGACGATCCACCTCGAGGACCACGGGGAGTCGAACGGTTCGACAAACGGGAGCGGAACGGGCCCCGACTGATGGCCGCCGTTGCCGTTCTCGCGGCGCTGGCCGCCGTGGCCCTCGCCATCGTCACCGCGTGGCTCCTCGTCGACCGCCGCCGGACCTGCGCCCGCGTCGACGCCCTCACCGCGGGCGTCGACCGCGCGGCTCACGGCCTGGCAGTCGAGACCGACACCGGCGGCGAGGTCGACGGCGCGGGCTCCGAGACCACCGCGGAGACGGGCCCCACGGAGGTGCCCGATCCGGTCGCCGCGCTCCGCGACGCCGGTCCCACGGCGGCACTCACCCGCCTGGCGCGCTCCACCGACCACCTCGCCGACCTGGCGGGGCTCGCCGCCGACCTGCGCGCCCGCAGCCTGCGCGCTCTCGACGCCATCCCCCAGGGGGTGGTGATCTGCGACCTCAACGGCAGCGTGATCGCCCGCAACCTCGAGGCGAGCGGTTGGGTCGAGGCCCGTCACGGCGAGGCGCTCGTGCAGGTGGCCGTCGACGAGATGCTCGCCGCCGCGGCGGCCGGCCGTCCCGAGCTGCGCACCATCGAGCTGCTCGGGCCCCCGAGCCGCACCGTCGACCTGTCGGCCATGCCGGTGGTCGGAGGCGCGGTGGTGGTGATCGACGACGTGTCCGAGCGGCGCCGCGTCGACGCCCTGCGGCGTGACTTCGTGGCCAACATCAGCCACGAGATGCGCACGCCGGTGGGGGCGCTCTCGCTGCTGGCCGACCAGCCCGCCATCGCCGTCGTGCAGCGCCTGGCCGAGCGGCTCTACCACGAGGCCCTCCGGCTGGGTCGCACCATCGACGACCTTCTCGAGCTCAGCCGCATCGAGGCCGGCGAGCCGCCGGCGCGGGACCCGGTCCTGGTGGCTGACGTGCTCGCCGCCGCCATCGACCGAACCCAGCCAGCCGCCGAGCTCCGCGACGTGACCCTGCACGTCGACCTGCCTGACCCCGACGCCACCACCTGGGGCGACCGCCGCCAGCTGGTGTCGGCCGTGGCCAACCTGGTCGACAACGCGGTGAAGTACTCCGACCCCGGTGGGAACGTCGAGATGCTCGGCGAGGTCGACGCCTCGGGCGCTGTCCGCTTCGTGGTCCGCGACCACGGCATCGGCATCCCCGAAGCCGACCGCGACCGGGTCTTCGAGCGCTTCTACCGGGTCGACCGGGCGCGGCGCCGCGACACCGGTGGCACCGGGCTGGGCCTCGCCATCGTGCGCCACGTGGCCATCAACCACGGTGGCGACGTCGACGTGAGCTCGCGCGAGGGCGAGGGCTCGGCCTTCACCCTGCGCCTGCCGCCCGCCCAGCCCGAGCAGCTGGAGAGGCCGGCCCCGACCCCGCCCGAGCCCGCCCGCGACCCCGAGCCTGCTCGGACCGCCGTGGTCGATCCCGTCACCGCTGACCCGGCGCCCGTCGCGCCCAACTCCCGAGGAGCCCTTTCGTGAATGCGCCCATGACCACGGTGTTGCTGGTCGAGGACGAGGAGTCGTTCGTCGAAGCCCTGACCGTCGGACTCGGCCGTGAGGGGTTCCGGGTCGAGGTGGCGCGCGACGGTGCGGAGGCGCTCGACCGCTTCGACGACGTGAACCCCGACATCGTCCTGCTCGACCTGATGCTGCCGAAGGTGTCGGGCATCGACGTGTGCCGCGAGCTGCGCACCCGTTCGCAGGTGCCGATCATCATGGTCACCGCCAAGGGCGCCGAGATCGACGCCGTCGTCGGCCTCGAGGTGGGTGCCGACGACTACGTGGTCAAGCCCTACCGGCTGCGCGAGCTGGTGGCCCGCATGCGGGCCGTGCTGCGGCGACGCGACGAACGGCGCGGGCCGGCCGCCGCGCTGGTGCCCGTGCCGTCGCTCGACGACGAGGTGCTCGAGGTGGGCGACGTGCACCTCGACCCCGGTCGTCACGAGGTCACCATCCGCGGCAGCTCGGTGGCCCTGCCCCTCAAGGAGTTCGAGCTGCTGTCGCTCCTGCTCGAGCACGCCGGCCGGGTCCTCACCCGCGACACCCTCATCGACCGGATCTGGGGGCACGACTACGTCGGCGACACCAAGACGCTCGACGTCCACGTGAAGCGCCTGCGGGCCAAGGTCGAGACCGACCCCTCGAACCCCGAGCGCATCGTCACCATCCGCGGCCTGGGCTACAAGTACGAGATCCCGCGCTAGCTGCCCAGGGTGGCGTCGAGCTGGTGCTCCGGGGTGAGCAGGCGGTGGGCCACGCCCTGACCCACGACCACCGACGTGATCACCACCGACCCGAGGATCAGGAACATCACCGCGCTCTGCACCTCGACCGCGGCGAGTGGCTTCACCCCGGCGAGCAGCAGGCCCGTCATGGCCCCGGGCAGCGCCACGAGGCCCACGATCTTGGTCTGCTCGATCTGCGGTGTCACCGCGGTCCGCAGCGCCTCCCGCACGTGCGGCCGCACCGCGTCGGGGCCCGCCTGGCCGAGTGAGAGGCGCACCTCGATCTGGGCGCGGTGCTCGCGCAGCTCGGTGACCGAGCGTCGTGCGGCCAGCACCGTCGACGAGATGGCGTTGCCGAGCAGCAGCCCGGCGGTGGGCACGATGGTGCGGGACTCGAGCGGGAAGATCCCGAGGCCGAAGACCACCGCCAGGCTCACGCCTTCGGCCACGGTGAGGGCCAGGATCGCCAGCCAGAACAGGCCCGGCACCTCCTTGGCCCGGTTCGCCACGGTGGCGCCACCCACCACGATCATCGCCACCACCCAGAGGTAGGACCACAGCAGCGAGGCGTTCGGCGACAGCACCAGCCCGAGCGCGGCGCCGATGACGGCGAGCTGGACGAACGCCCGGAAGGTGGCCCAGGCGATGGTGCGCTCGAGGCCCAACCGGTTGCGCAGCGACAGCACGATCGCGACGACGATGAGGACGAGCGACGCGGCGACCCCGCCGAGCCCGATCGACGAGGTGCTCACGACATCGTCCCCTCGATGAAGCGCCGCACGTCGGGACGCGGGCCGGCGAGGACCTGGTCGACCGGGCCGGCCTGCGCGACGCGGCCGTCGATGATCACGAGCACGTGCTCGGCGACGCGTCGGACCTGTTCGATGTCGTGGCTCACCCAGATGGGGATGATCCCCGAGGCGGCGAGGGTGCCGACGAGTGTCTCGATTCGGCCCGCGCTGGTGGCGTCGAGCGCGCTCGTGGCCTCGTCGAGGAGGAGCACGTGGGGACGGGTGGCCATCGACCGGGCGAGGCTCACGCGCTGGCGCTCGCCGCCCGACAGCTCGTCGGCCACCCTCGTGGCGACGTCGGCCGGGAGCCCCACGGCCGCCAGCCCGACCTCGACGGCGGCGTCGTCGAGCGTGGGGTCGGCCTCGCGGAGGTTGTCGGCCACGGTGCCCGGGAGGGCGACGGGATGCTGGAACACCATGGCCACGTCGCGGCGGTGCTGCAGCGGATCGGTCGCCGCCAGGTCGCCGTTCCGGAAGCGCACGATGCCCGCGCTCGGGGACTCGAGGCGGTTGCAGAGGCGGAGCAGGGTCGACTTGCCGGCGCCCGAGGGGCCGACGATGCCGGTTGCGCCCCGGAGCGGGATGGTGGCGTGGTCGATGTCGAGGACCTGGCGGCCCGCCCGCACGACCTGGATCCCGTCGAAGCTGAAGAGCGCGGTCGGATCACCGGGTCCCGGAGGTGCCGCGAGGCGCGCCACGACCCCGGGTGAGCCGCGGAGCCGGCCCTTCTGCCGGAGCAATCGGTGCACGCCGCTCATGGAGGCCCGTAGTTGATCGCACCCGCCTCACCACCGCAAACCCCGCCGCGGGGCCGGGGACGGCCTGTCGGCCGCAGCGCGTCGTGGCCCCAGGAGGCCGGAGGGGTCGCGCCTCCCCCGTACGATGGGGAGGTGAGTGACGACCAGGGCTGGCGCCCGCTGAAGCCGCCGGAGAACCCGGCCGTGCGCCCGCCGACCACCGCGTTCACCCGGCTGGCACGGGTCCACGCGCTCGCCGCGGCGGGCGACGCCATCGTCACCACCTCCCTTGCCGGCTCCCTGTTCTTCTCCATCCCCACGGGCCAGGCCCGCGGCAAGGTCTTCCTCTACCTGCTCATCGCCATGGCCCCGTTCGCCCTGGTGGCGCCCCTCATCGGGCCCGCCATCGACCGGGCGAGGCTCACGCGCTGGCGCTCGCCGCCCGACAGCTCGTCGGCCAC
>JADGOP010000227.1 GCA_017882935.1 Actinomycetota bacterium | reverse complement strand
GGCGACCGCCGCGAGCTCGACGGTGACGGCGTAGGCCGCGATGTCGAGGTCGGTGAGCGGGGCCGCGCCATCCGCTGCGAACGCGCTGGGGAGGAAGCGGGTGATGGGCATGGTCGCGGCGCCGACAGCGACGAGGGGAGCGGCCACGGCCGCCTTGGTGAGGAAGCTGCGTCGACGTGCGTCGCGCAGTTCCTCGCCGGCCGAGCCGAAGTGCAGCTCGCCCAACTCGTCCGACATCGTCTGCATCGCGATGCGGTTCTGTTCGTCGACGTCAGCGGCCATGTCTTGCAGCTGGCGGTGGTCGATGTGCACGCACATACCTCCGGTTGCGGGTTGATGGATCAGGTGCTGCTGTGGTGCGGGGTCGTGCCTACTGCGTGACGACGACGGTCCCGTGCATGTTGTTGTGGATGCCGCAGATGTACTGGTACGTCCCCGGCTTCGTGAACACGTAGCTGAAGCTCTTGCCGGGGTGGATGGGAGACGAGTCCGGCTTGGCCGGGCCCTTGAGCGTCTTCACCGTGTGGTTGAAGGAGTCCTGGTTCGTCCACGTGACCTTCGCGCCCACCTTCACGGCCTCGTTGCCGGGGTTGAACGAGAAGTTCTGGATGGTGACGGCGTTGCCGCTCGCAGCTGCGGTCGTCGCTGTCGTCGCCGCGGTGCCCTCGAGGCTCGTGACCGTCGGGCTGCTCGAGGTCTTGGACGACGAGCCGCAGCCCGTCAGGCCGAAGGACAGGACGGTTGCCAGCGCCGTGGCGCCGATGGTGATGGATCGCAGTGGTGTTCGCATCACGCTCTATTCGGCACCGTCACTGAGGCGGATGACGGTTGCCGTCGAATTGTTCTGCCACGCTGACCGTCAGAAGTCGATGGAGGACAGGTCGGACAGCCAGCCGCCGGCGCGGCGACGCGCCTCGAGCCACTGGTCGCGGTCGAACGATCCCGTCGGCTCGACCACCTCGCGCGGCGACCACGCGGCGGCGACCTCCGCCTCGCTCGCCCACGTGCCACGGGCCAGCCCGGCGAGGAACGCCGCGCCGAGCGTGGTGGCCTCGAGCACGGGGGAGACCTCGATGGGGCGCTGCACCGCCTTTGCCAACGCCTGGAGAAAGGTGGGGTTGGCGCTCATGCCGCCGTCGACCCGCAGCGACCCGATGGTGAGGCCGCTGTCGTGCTCGGCGGCCTCGACCAGGTCGGCGCCGCGCTGGGCAATGCCCTCGAGCACGGCGCGCACCACGTGGGCCCGGGTGGTGCCCCGGGTGATGCCGAGCAGCGTGCCTCGCGCGCCGTAGTCCCACGCGGGAGTGCCGAGCCCGAGCAGCGCGGGGACGTAGACCACGCCCTCGGCCGACTCGCAGCCCGAGGCGACGTCGTGCGACTCGGCCGCCGTGGCGATGATGCCGAGGTCGTCGCGCAGCCACTCGACGTTGGTGCCGGCCGCGAGCATGACGGCCTCGACGCCCCAGGCCACCTCGCCGTTGCGCGCCCAGGCGACGATGGGGAAGGTGCCGCCCGACCCGCGCGTCTCGAAGGTGGGCCGCTCGGTTCCGGTGCAGAGGTCGAGCATGCCGCCCGTGCCGAACGTGATCTTGGCGAGCCCGGCGTTGAGGCAGCCCTGGCCCACGAGCGACGCCTGCTGGTCGCCGGCCATGCCCGCGATGACCGGAGCACCCGGCAGGGCGGAGGCCACCCCGAGCTCGCCCGAGGAGTCGACGATGCGCGGCAGCACCGACTCGGGGATGTTCAGCTGCTCCACGATGCGCGGCTCCCACTTGGTGCCGACGACATCGTGCAGGCCGGTGAGCGCGGCGTTGGTGTGGTCGGTGATGTGCAGCTCGCCACCCGACAGCGTCCATGCGATCCACGAGTCGACGGTGCCGAAGCACAGGTCGCGCTCGCGCTGCGGGTCGGCCTGGTCGAGGAGCCACACCAGCTTGGTGGCCGAGAGGTTCGGAGCCAGGCGGAGGCCTTCGCCGCGCAGGACGAGGCACTCGCCGACGGTACGGAGGTCCTGCCAGCCGATGCCCGGCCCGACCGGCTCGCCGGTGGCCCGGTCCCACACCACCGTCGAGGCGCGCTGGTTGGCGATGCCGACCGCGTCGACGGGCCCACCCTCGGCCAGCGCGGCCTTCGCCACGTCGAGCGCGGCCGCAGCCATGGCCGCAGCGTCGAACTCGACCATGCCCGGGAACGGCGACGTGGGCAGCAGCTCGCGGTACTGCACGTGCTCGATGGTGGCGTCGGGCCGCACGATGGCGGCGCGGATGCCGCTGGTGCCCACGTCGATCACGAGGATGCTCACGGTCGGGTCCCTTCCGGGGAGGTCACGGCCAACCCACGTCGCCGAACGGTGATGGCAGGCCGAGCTTGCCCGGGTTGAGGATGCCGGCCGGGTCGAGGGTGCCCTTCAGCGCCACGAGCGTGGCGAACGCCTCGCCGAGCGCCTGGGGAACGAAGCGGGCGCGGTTGATGCCGACGCCGTGGTGGTGGCTCAGCGCGCCGCCTGCGGCGAGGATGGCACCGGTGCCCGCGTCCCACACCTCGCGGTAGTAGCGCTCGCGCTGCTCGGGCTCGACCTTGGCGGCGAACGTGAAGTAGAGGCAGGCGCCGTCGGTGTAGGCGTGGGACTGGTGGCACGACGCCACGAGGGTGCCCTCGACCCCGCTGATGGCAGCGGTGGCCCCGGCGTGGATGGCGGGGAGGTCGGCCCAGCTCCCGGCGACCTCCATGGTGTCGACCACGTAGCCTTTGTTGATGAGCGCCTCGAGCGCCGACACGTCGTTGCGGTGCTCGACCCACTGGCCGACGATGGCCTCGCCGTCGAGCGGCGCACCGGCCGCGCACTCCTCGGCGACCACGGCCATCACCGCGTCGATCAGGGTGGCGTCGCCCTCGTCGAGCACGATGACCACGTGGCGGCCCTCGGCACCGAAGCGGGCCGCCTCGGTGATGTCGTGCAGTCGCAGCACCGCAGGCGTGGCCCCGCGACGGAGGATGCGCCGGCAAGCGTCGAGCCCGGCCCCGAACGAGTCGAAGGCGTAGGCGGCGCGACGCTCGGCCGGGGGCTTGGGGTGCGCCTTGAGGCGGGCGCCGACGATGATGCCGAGCGTCCCCTCGGAGCCGACGAAGAGCTGCGTGAGATCGGGGCCGACGGCCTGGCGGGGCTGGCCGCCGGTGTGGATGAGGCTGCCGTCGGCGAGCACCACGTCGAGGCCGACGACGATGTCCTCGATCTTGCCGTAGCGGGTGGAGTACTGGCCCGCGCCGCGGCAGGCGAGCCAGCCACCGACCGTGGCCAGCGTCATGGACTGCGGCCAGTGACCGACGGTGAGGCCGTGGTCGGCCTGCAGCTCGGCCTCGAAGAGGTCGCCGAAGGTGCCCGGGAGCACGTCGACGACGAGCGAGGTGTCGTCGACGCCGACGATGCCCGACATGGCGGTGAGGTCGAGCACGACGCCGCCGAACAGCGGCACCGACGAGCCGCACACGCCGCTGCGGCCTCCGGCCGCGGTGAGCGGCACGCCCTTGTCGTTGCAGAGCGCGACGACGGCCGACACCTCGGCGACGGTGGTGGGCCGGGCCACGGCAGCCGCCCGGTTGGGGACCTGCCCCTCGGTGGCCCAGATCATGGCCAGTGGCCACCAGTCACGGCTCGCCTCGGCGGTCGGTCCCGCGTCGGTGACCACGTCGGCGCAGACCGAGCGGAGGCGCGCGAGCAGCGCGTCGTCGAGCCCGACCGGGGGAGCTGCGCCGGGGTGCGCAGTGGCGTCGGCGGCGCCACCCACGAGCGCGATGGGCGGCGTGACCACGCCGGGAGCAGGTGTCAGGTCTGGCATCGGGGGCACCCTAGATCGCCACGGGAGGCGGCTCGCGTGCGGCGGGCCGGGTCCGGGCGCGTCAGGCGCCGAGCGACGCGTCGAGCGAGGTCTCGGGGAGTCCGGGTGCCGTGCGCTCGGCGTCGACGAGCTCGTGGTAGCGGGCGACCTGGGCCGAGGCCTCGGCATCGCTCAGCCCGAGCACCGGAGCGATGAGGTCGGCCACCTCCTGCGCGGCCTCGGCCGACGCATCGCGCGCCAGCAGGCGGGCGCGGGTGCGGCGCGAGAGCACGTCGTCGACCGAGCGGGCCATCTCGTAGCGGGCCGCGAACACCGCCTCGGCGCGCAGGTAGGGGAGCCCGCGGACGAGGGGCTCGGCCAGCGAGGCATCGCCCTCGGTCATGGCCAGCAGGGTGCGGGCCTCGCTGCCGTAGCGGTCGGTGAGGTGCTCGACGACCGCGTTCGACACGGGCGCCGCGCCAGGGCCTCCGGCGCGCACCGCCTCCCAGCCCTCGGCGCCGCGCAGGGGGAGCCGCGCGGTGCGGCACCGACCGGCGCGCGAGCCGACCTCGTCGCCGAGGTAGGCGACGATGTCGTCGACGGTGTCGGCGGCCATCTCGCGGTAGGTGGTGAGCTTGCCGCCGGTGATGGTGATGACGCCGGACTCCGACACCTGCACGCGGTGCCGGCGGGACAGGTCGGCCGTCTTCTCGCTCTCGGCCGACCTCACGAGCGGCCGCAGACCCGCCCACGTGCCGAGCACGTCGGCCTCGGTGAGGCCCGTGGAGATCGAGGCGTTGGCCGCGTCGAGGATGTAGCGGACATCGGCGGCGGTGCACTGGGGGTCGTCGACCGGGCCGTCGTAGTCGGTGTCGGTGGTGCCGAGGTAGGTCACCTGCGGGTCGCCGCCGGGATCGGCCGTGTCGTACCACGGCACGACGAAGATCGACCGCTTGTCCTTCGGCACCGGGATGACCGCGGCGATGTCGTTGCGGACCTTGCTCCACGGGACGGTGATGTGGATGCCCTTGGCGGGCCGGATCGAGTGGGGGTGGGTGCCCTCGTCGAGCGCCCGCACGTCGTCGGCCCACACGCCCGTGGCGTTGATGATGGCCCGGCAGCTCACGTCG
>JADGOP010000226.1 GCA_017882935.1 Actinomycetota bacterium | reverse complement strand
CCGGCGGCTCGCTGGGCATGGCCGACCCGGCTGGGGAGTGGTCGCTCGGGTATGTGATGAACCAGATGCAGCTCGGCCTCACCGGCGACGCCCGCAGCGCCGGCCTGGCCTCGGCGACGAGGGTCGCGGTCGCCGCCCATTGACCCGGCGCGCTGACCATCGGGGAGCCTTCACGTGTCCAGGTGCTCCCGGAGCGCCCGGTCGACGAAGGCGGGTACGGAACGGTCGAGGGCGACGCTCACGTGCCCTCCCGGGAACCACAGGACGTTGGGGTCGCCCCAGTGGCGGGCGAGGCTGCCCGCCTGCTCCACGGGATGCGCCAGGCGGTCCATCGTCCCGCCGTACACATAGAGACGGTCGGCGGGAGTTCGGGCGGCGAACGCCAGTGGCGACACGGGCCGCAGCACGACGTCGGCATGAGCGAGCAGGGCCGCGAAGCGCTCGTTGTCGCGCACCTCGCGGGGGGAGTGGCGTCGGAGCAGGGCCGGCAGGTCGACTGCGGGGCAGCCCGCTACGAGCACGTCGAGCGGCGGGTCCAGCCCGGCGACGAGACCGCCGACGTAGCCGCCGAGAGAGAACCCGGTGAGGCCCACGCGGCGCGGCTCCTGCGTCGTGCGGATCCAGGCGAGCAAACGGCGGACGTCCCAGGCGGCCTGGGCGAGGCCGTGCACGGTGTCGACGAGGTCAAGACCCGGGAAGGTCGCCCCTGAAGGCGGGCGCCGCGGGCCGTGGAGCGGCAGCACCGGGATGGCCACGTTCAGACCGAGCCGCTGGTGGAGGTGCTCGGCTCGCAGGATGCGGGTGTCCAGCAGCGGTCGGCCGCCCATCTCGGCGCCGTGCACGCACACGACCCAGGGTCGTGGGCCGTCGCGGTGGCGCAGCAGGAGCACGCGCACCCGCTCGTTGGTCCCGTAACCGGCCCACCGGCTGCGCCCGATCTCGTCGCCGTGCGGTTCCCACCCACTGTCGAAGCGCAGCGTCTCATACCGGGTCCGACCGACCTGGCGACTGCCCAGGGCGACGGGGCCCGGCGGTGGTGGATCCTCGTGGTAGCTGAGGGGGTCCGCCGACCAGCCGCGCTCCGTGAACTGCGCAGCGGCGTCGGACGCTTCTCGCTCGACCCGCAGGAACTCGTCGGCGCTCATCGACCCCCGGAGCGCGTTGAACCCACCCAGCACCAGCTCGTCCAGCACGGCGTGGGCTGCCGTGGCCGGTGACACGTGGGGTCGGGGAATGCCGTGCGCGGTGAACCGTTCGCTCCGCCGGCGGTGGCCACCCGGCGAAGCGAACGCGACGGAGCGCCCCACGGCACGTCCCGGGACGCCCAGCCACCTGCGTGCGCCTCCGGACGGCTCGACGATCGGGAGATCCCCCGTCGAGGCGCCGGTACCGTCGGCGGGCGGCGTGGCCGCGGGTCGGGTGGGCTCGCCCGCTCCGGCTGCGCCGATCACGAGGGATCGGCCTCCGCGTCGGCCGACGCGTCGATCTCCGCGCGGACGTGCGTCGCGGAACGCTCGTCCGCGTCGGCGAGGCGACGCGCACGCTGGGGGTCGCGCGCTTCGGCGAGCAGTTCCTCGAGCGCGACCCCGACGCCTTCGGCGAGCGTCCACGGCTCGGGCACCAGCTCGCGGCACACCATGAACCCGACATCGATGCGGCCCTGGTAGCTGAAGACCGTGATGTTGACGCCCGTGCCGTACAGCAGCGGGCCCATCGGGTAGATGGCCTCGAGCTTCGAGCCGGCGGTGTAGAGCGGGAACGGCGGACCGGGCACGTTCGAGATGATCAGGTTCATGATCGGCGGACCCACGCTGTCCAGCCCCGCCGCGGTGTACATGCGGGCGGCGAGCGCGATGAGCCCCGGAGCGGTCAGCTCGGTGAGCCCCATGATCTTGTCCGCGGCGAGGGCATGCTGCATCTGCTTCGCGCTCTGAGTGCTCTCGTGGATGGCGCCGAGGCGGGCGACCGGGTCGTGTACGTCAGTCGCGAGCGACGCGAACATGGCGCCGACCTTGGCGCCCACCTCGCTGTCGCCCTCGGCTCGTATCGAGACCGGGACCTGCGCGATCAGGGGGGCGGACGGGAGCTCGTCGTTCATCTCGAGGTAGCGGCGCAGCGTACCGGCGCACAGCGCGAGCACGACGTCGTTGACCTTCACGCCGAACGCCGCCTTGACTTCCCGCACCTCGTCGAGTGAGACGCTCGTGTAGACGAACCGCCGATGTGGGGTGAGCTCGGCGTTGAACGACGTGCGCGGCGCCTGGAACGGCATGGCCGGCGCCACGTCCCGGCGCTGCAGCCCGATGAGCTTGAGGCCCTGGCGGACACTCTGCTCGGTGAACCGTGCGAACCGGTACGGCGACAGCATCATGCGCCCGACCCCGCGGGCCACCAGTTCGGCCGAGGAGGGCACCGGCTCCAGCGTGCGCGGCGGCGCCGGATCGGTGGGCGGTGGGTCGGGCTCGAGGTCGAAGAGCACGGTCGCCAACTCAGCGCCCGAGGCGCCGTCGACGATCGAGTGATGCACCTTCGCCAGGACCGCGACCTTTTCGTCGGCCAGCCCCTCGATGATCCACATCTCCCAGAGGGGGATGTCCCGGTCGAGCTTGTAGCTGACCAGGTCGCCGATGAGGTTGCCGAGCTCCACCGGCCCCCCGGGTGGCGGCACGCCGACGCGCCGGACGTGGTATCTGACGTCGAAGTTCGGGTCCTCCACCCAGCACGGCCGGTCGATGCCGAGCGGCACCTCGACCAGCTTGTAGCGAAACTGCGGGACGAGGTGGACCCGCTCCGCGATGCGTTGCACCAGGCGATCCGCGCTGAACCCGCCCGGAGTCGCCGACGGGTCGATCAGCATCACGCCGGACACGTGCATGTGCCAGGCCGTGGTCTCGCCGTACAGGAATGCCGCGTCCACGCCGCTCATGCGCTTCATGTCACGCTCCCCCGCCCGGCTCAGCGGGCCAAGGGGCGAGCACCGCATCCAGGACCTCACCCTCCACCCGGGGCCCGGCGGACCGGGAGTCGGCCAGAACAGCGTCAGGACCGTTCACCAGGCTGCACATTCACGACCCCCTCGCAGCAACGTCTGTTCCGAGGTCCACACAAAGCCCGCCGAGGGCCACACCGATAGGGCCATTGGTCCCGTCGGATTTCGAGGCCGTCTATCGCGACGAGCTGACCGACGGCGCCATCGACGCGGTCCTCGAGCACCAGCCGAAGCAGATGTCGCCGCTGTCGTTCGTCCCGATGTTCGCGTTGGGCGGCACCCACGCCCGCGCCGATGATGAGGCGACCGGGTCCGGCGGAAGCCGCTCCGTCCAGCACGTCGTCTGTGGCGGTCTGCCCGGACGCCGTGGGTCTCGAGGTTCGACCAGCCACGAGCCCGGGATCAGCGCTGGGCGCGGACCAGGCAATCGAGGGCCGGCCGTTCAGCACCTGCGACGGTTCGCTCCACCGTCTCGGCGCGTTCGACGGTGAGGTCGATGTCGAGCGACTCGAGATCGGCGAGGACGTCGCCGGGCCCGTAGAGCACGGTCGGGTCCTGGGGGCCGCCGGTGCCGTGGGCGAGGTTGGTGCTGTCGTGGGCGACGACGAGGAGGGTGCCACGGGGTGCGAGGGCTCGGGCTGCGACGCCGATGGCGCGTCGGCGCTGGTCGGCGGGGAGCTGGAGGTAGAACACGACCACGAAGTCGTAGCCGTCGTTGGGCGGTTGCCACGTGGTGACATCCGCGCAGACCCACTCGACGTCGACGTGGCGCTCCGCCGCGAGGCGGCGGCCCTTGTCGAGGCCGACCTCGGAGAAGTCGACGCCGGTGACCCGCCAGCCCTGCTCCGCGAGCCAGACCGCGTTGCGGCCTTCACCGCAGGCGAGATCGAGTGCGCGGCCGACGCGGAGGCTGGCCGCTCGTTCGGGAAGGAAGATGTTCGGGTCGGCCTTCCAGACGTACTCAGCGGTCGAGTAGCGGTCGTCCCAGTCGTTCTGGTCCATCGGGATGCTCCTCGGTCCGGTCAGGCTTGAGGCGGGTTCGGGTCAGCACTCGGCGGTTGGGCGAACTCCCGGTACGCAGCGAACGCACGAGGCGCCCAGACCGAGGCGGGACCACCGTCCATCAGCAGCGCGACGCCGAGGGCCTCGGCGGTCTCGGCCTCGGTTGCCCCCGCTGCTGCAGCAGCGCGGGCGTGGTACGCGACGCAGCCGTCACAGTGGGTCACGACGCCGACGACGAGCGCCATCAGCTCCTTGACGCGCTTCGGGAGCGCCCCGTCGGCCATCGCCGACTTGTGCAGCTCCGCGAACCCGCCCCAGGTCTCGGGGATGGCCTCGCGCAGGTCACGGGTCGGCCGGCGCAGGTCGGCGGCAATGTTGTGGTATTCGGTCATGGTGACTCCCTGACAGCGGTAGGAGGACGGCGCTGGTCAGGCGACGGTGAGGCCGAGGTCGGACTCGATGGCGGCGCGGGGCTTGGCACCGACGCTGGTGGCGACCTGCTGGCCGTCGCGGAACAGGGCGATGGTGGGGATGCCCTGGATGCCGTAGCGGGCCGCGACAGCGCCGTTCGCGTCGACGTCGACCTTCACGACCTTCACGGCGTCGCCGTGGGCGGCGGCGAGCTTCTCGAGCTCGGGGCTGACCATGCGGCACGGGCCGCACCACGCGGCCCAGAAGTCGACGACGACCGGCACGGTGGACTGCAGCACCTCGGTGTCGAAGGATGCGGGAGTGTCGGCGTGGGTGATGGTGCTCATGGGGATGAGTTCCTTTCGGGCTGATGCTGCGGGGTGAGTGTGGGTGGGGGTTAAGTGGGTGGTGGTGTCGAGGAGCCGGGCCCAGGCAGTCATGCCGCCCACGAGGTTGCGGACGTTCCAGCCTCGGCGCGACAGGAGGTCAGTGGCGTGCGAGGAGCGGGCACCAGTGGCGCAGACGACGACGACCTCGACGCCCGGCGGGATCTCGGT
>JADGOP010000225.1 GCA_017882935.1 Actinomycetota bacterium | reverse complement strand
GGAGGCTCCCGAGAGCGTGCGCGTCCACCATCTGCTCAACGGTGGCACCCCGGGCCGTCAGGAACTCCAACAGTGCGCGACGCTCGTCCGCTCCAGGACTCTCAGGGTCGTACAGCCCGGCCCCGACCCAGGCGTCGATATTCACTACCGCATCGTTTCACAGGGCCAGACACAGCACCCGTCCTACGACCGTCACGAGCCCGGCCTCTGACGGTTGGACCTCAGCTCTCAATCCCGCCGACGACCCGATGAATAGCGACGCCAGAAGGCTGCGACTGGAGGCGAGTGGTACGTGCCGAAGTGGTTGACCCCGCGAGCGCTTCGAGACTCGACCCCGTCCCTCGGTTGCGGGACGTTGCGCGCAACAGCGTCAGCGTCGAACAGAGCACCTTCAGGTCAGCGGGTGCCCCAGCTGTAGGTCTGCTTCTGGAGGTGCAGGTAGGTGAAGGCGTCGGCCGTCGTCACGCCGTCCATGGTGCGGATGACGTCGTTGAGCAGGGTGAGCAACTCCTCGGTTCCCTCGCAGACGACCTCACACAGCAGGTCGAAGCCGCCTGAGGTGATGACGACGTAGGCCACCTCGGGGACGTCGCTCAACTGCTCGGCCACCCGCCGCAGGTCGCCCTCGGCCCGCACGCCGATCATGGCCTGGAGGCTGAACCCCACCATGATCGGGTCGGTCACCGCTACGACCTGCATGACCCCGCTCTCGATGAGCCGCTGTACGCGCTGGCGCACCGCCGCCTGTGAGAGCCCGACCGCTGGTCCGAGCTTGGCGTACGGCATGCGCCCGTCCACCTGGAGCTCGCGGATGACCGCCTTGTCGATGTCGTCGAGGACGACCGCGTCGCGGGACTTCTCGGACTCCTGGCTGCGCATGGCTCTCCCATCCTGAGCGCCGGGGGCGGGAGGACCAGTGTGGCGCGGCCGGTCGGGCGCACGGGCGACCCCGGTCAGAGGGCGCGGACCGATTCCACCAGCGCGGTGCGGATGGCGGCGACGATCTCGTCGAACTGCTCGGGCCCTGCGACGAGCGGCGGCGAGAGCTGGATGACGGGGTCGCCCCGGTCGTCGGCCCGGCAGATGAGGCCCTGCTCGAAGAGGCGGGGCGTGAGCTCGTGGCGCAGCAGCCGCTCGCCGTCGTCGTCGTCGAAGCTGGCCTTGGTCTCCCGGTCCTTCACCAGCTCGATGCCGTAGAGGTAGCCCATGCCGCGGATCTCGCCGACCCAGGGGAGGTCCTCGAGCGTGCCGAGCGCGGCCCGGAACGCGTCCTCGTGCTCGCGCACGTGGCCGATGAGGCCCTCGCGTTCGAACAGGTCGAGGTTGGCGAGCGCGACCGCGCAGCTCACCGGGTGCCCGCCGAAGGTGATGCCGTGCAGGAAGGTGGTGCCGGGCTCGAGGAAGGGCTCGGCGATGCGGTCGCTGACCAGCACGCCGCCGAGCGGTGCGTAGCCCGACGTGAGCCCCTTCGCCATGGTGATCATGTCGGGCTGGTAGCCGAGGCGCTCCGCCCCGAACCAGGTGCCGAGCCGGCCGAACGCGCAGATCACCTCGTCGGACACCAGCAGCACGCCGTAGCGGTCGCAGATCTCGCGCACCCGGGCGAAGTAGCCGGGTGCGGGCGTGAAGCAGCCGCCGGCGTTCTGCACCGGCTCGAGGAACACCGCGGCGACCGAGTCGGGCCCCTCCTGGAGGATGCGCCGCTCGATGTCGTCGGCACGCGAGAGGGTGCAGGCGTCGGCGTGGGCGCAGAGGTCGCAGCGGTAGCGGTTGGTGGTGGCCACGTGGAAGGCGCCGGGCACGAGCGGCTCGAACGGCTCGCGGTAGCCGGGCAGCCCGGTGAGGGCCAGCGCCCCCATGGTGGTGCCGTGATAGGCGATGTCGCGGGCGATGACCTTGTAGCGACCCGGCTGGCCCATGGCCCGGTGGTACTGGCGGGCGAGCTTCCAGGCCGACTCGACCGCGTCGGAGCCGCCGGTGGTGAAGAACACGCGGTTCAGGTCGCCCGGGGCCAGCGCGGCGAGGCGGGTGGCCAGCTCGACCGCGGGGGGGTGCGCGTAGGTCCAGATGGGGAAGTAGGCCAGGGTGTCGGCCTGGGCGGCGGCGGCCGCGGCGAGCTCGTGGCGGCCGTGGCCCACCTGCACCGTGAACAGCCCGGCGAGGCCGTCGAGGTAGCGGCGCCCGGCGCTGTCCCAGACGTAGCAGCCCTCGCCACGCTCGATGACGGTGATCTCGTCGGACTGGGGCCCGATGGGGGTGAAGTGGCCCCACAGGTGAGCCTGGGCCATCTGGTGGAGTTCAGCGGCGGGCCGGGTCATGCAGCGCTCCGGGTCGAGGGCCACCCGGACCGCAGGCAGCGAACAGACAAGGGAATCGAGTGGCCTCGACCCTACCTGGCGACGGATCCGCTCCCGGAAACGGGGTGCCGGCGACGGATCACTCGCCTCCCGTCCGCACGTAGCGGAGGAACAGGTGGTCGCCGTCGGCCAGCACCCGGTCGAGGCGCAGCGGGGTGAACCCGCCCTGCCCCTCGCCGACCGCGAGGCGGAGCGACCCGCCACCGACGAGCGTGGGGCTGAGGGTGAGGCACACCTCGTCGACGAGGCCGGCGGCGACGAGCTGGCCGTTGAGCGTGGGACCGCCCTCGACCAGCACGGTGCGCGCACCGAGGGCATGGAGCTGGGCGAGCGCACGGCCGAGGTCGACGTGGGCCGACCCGGCGAGGACCACCTCGGCCACCTCGCGGGCGGCGGCGAGGCGCTCGGCCGGTGCGTCGTCGACGGTGATGACGAGGGGGCGGACCTCGGCCTCGGTGAAGAAGGGGTCGGCCAGGTCGAGGGCGAGGCGGCCCGACACCACGGCGAGCCGGGGGAGTGGCGCCTGCCCGCGTTCTCGGCGTCGCTGCTGCAGCTCGGGGGTGACGCGAGGCGGCCCGTAGTGCTCGGCGCGCACCGTGCCCGCGCCGGCCACCACCACGTCGGCGGTGGCGCGCAGCGCATGGAACACCTGACGGTCGGCCGGGCTGCCGAGCCCGCCGGAGCGACCCGAGGCGGCGGTGGCACCGTCGACCGACGTCACCATGTTGAGCAACACCCAGGGACGACCCTCGGGTGCGTCGCGCCGCTCGCCCAGCACCAGCGCCTCGGCGTCGACGTCGTCCTGGGGGTGGGGCAGCAGGGCGCGCATGCCCGTCAGTCTCGCGGCTCGCCCTCGCTGGAGCGACGGTCGACCGTGCCGGCCGCGGCACCCGGGCGCACGACGTCGCGCACCGTGCGCAGCGACCCCAGCAGCTCCTCGAGCTGGTCGGGCGACAGCAGCCCGGTGAACGAGGCGGTGATGGCGGCGAGGTGGACGTCGAGGCTGCCGGTGATGACGGCGAGGCCCTCGTCGGTGAGCACCGCGAACGCCCCGCGTCGGTCGGTGGGGCAGGCCGAGCGCTGCACGAGCCCGTCGCGCTCGAGCCGGTCGATGAGGCGGGTGAGGCCGCTGGCAGACATCGCCACCTGCGCGGCCAGGTCGGCGAGGCGCAGGCGGGTGCCGGGGGAACGGGCCAGGCGCATGAGGACCTGCATCTCGGCACCGCCGGGAGCGGCGCCGTCGATGGCCTCCGAGATGGCGTCGCGCAGCCCGTCGGCGGCCTCGAAGAGCAGCCCGGCCGCGGTGAACCGGGGGTCGGCGAGGCAGTCCCGGGTCTCGGCCGAGAGCGGCGACGGGGCGGCTGGCTCGACCGGCTCGGGGACGGAGGTGGAGGTCATGGCGACATTCTAGCCAAATTGTTGCGAAGACAACTACCTTCCCGTACAATGATTGCACCGACAAGTACCCGGCCATCCGGCCGGGCCTCTCTCTCCCAGGAGCCCACCATGACCGATACCGCAACCGCCCCCGCCAACCGCACCTGGGAAGGCGTCGAGATCCCCGTCGCCGGCACCTACGGCTTCGACCTGTCCCACAGCCGCGTGGGCTTCGTGGTCCGCCACCTGATGGTGTCGAAGGTCCGCGGCCAGTTCGGCCAGTTCGAGGGCACCGTCGTGGTCGCCGAGAACCCGACCGACTCGAAGGTCGAGGTCGCCATCGACGCCGCATCGATCGACACCCGCGACGAGACGCGTGACAACCACCTCCGCTCGGCCGACTTCTTCGGGGCCGACAGCAACCCGAAGCTCACCTTCGCCAGCACCGCGGTGCGCCACGTGAAGGGCAGCGACTTCGAGGTCGACGGTGACCTCACCATCCACGGCACGACCAAGCCCGTCACCCTGAAGGTGGAGCTCGAGGGCGTGCTCACCGACCCGTGGGGCATGAGCCGGGCCGGCTTCACCGCCAGCACCGAGCTCGACCGCGAGGACTGGGGCCTCACCTACAACCAGGCCCTCGAGGCCGGTGGTGTGGTCATCGGCAAGAAGATCACCATCGAGATCGAGGCCGAGGTCGTCAAGCAGGGCTGAGCCCCGCCGCTCCCCGAGCCCCGGCTCCTGGCAGCCCGAAGCGATGCCCCGGCGGACCTCCGCCGGGGCATCGTCGCCGCCCCACCCGGTCCTCGCGGCCACCATCACCCGCCGCGAGTCACACGCATGTCATTCTCGTTGCAGCACGACCGGTGGCTACAGCCGGTGTCGGGACGCGCCGATGGAACCACCTGCCGGTCTGGACCAGTGGGCCCCATCGGCGCATACTCCGGGGGAGGCGATCAATGACGAACATGTTCGAGCGGACGGTGCGGACCGGGCAGGCGGTGCTCAAGGGTGCGACGCGGCCACAGACGGTCCCGGCTCAGGTGCGCGAGGTCGGCTCCGGCATGATCGCCGCGGCGCTCTACCCCTTCGGCTACGTCGACTGGGGCCCCGGTGGCCGCACGAGCAGCCCCGCGCTGCTGGCGCCTGCGGTGAGCACCCCGGTGCTGCTGGTGCACGGCTACCTCGCCAACAAGTCGAACTGGTACCTCGTCGAGCGCGACCTGCGGCA
>JADGOP010000224.1 GCA_017882935.1 Actinomycetota bacterium | reverse complement strand
TCGCATCCACCCTCTGTACCCGGGCCCACCCGCAGCGAAACCCGGGGGGTCGGCCGGACGTCAGGGGGCGGGGAGGCCGAGCAGGGCAGCGAGGTCCGACAGGTCGGCGATCTCGAGGTCGACGTCGTCGGGCGTGGCCACCGCCTCGTGCAGTGAGCCCGCACGGCGGACCCGGACGGTTGCCCACCCGAGCGAGCGTGGGCCGCCGAAGTCCTTGCCGGGGTTGTCGGCGAGGTAGAGGTGCGCCGCGTGGGGCCGGCCGGTGAGCTCCTGCACCGCCTCGAACGCCCGCGGGTGGGGCTTGCCGAACCCCGGCCCGAGCTCGGCGGTGAACACGACGGTCCCGCACACGGCGGCCAGGTCCAGCGCCCGTGCCTTGGCGCGCTGGCTGGCGAGCGGTCCGTCGGTGACGGCGGCGAGCGGCCGACCCGCGGCCTGCGCGGCCGCGAGGAACGACGCCGCGTCGGGGGTGAGCGCGATGGCGGGGTCGTGCTCGCGGTAGATCGCGACCAGCTTCGCCACGCGACCCGGCTCGGGCGCCAGGTCGAGCGACGTGAGCGCTCGGTCGAAGGTGTCGCCCCGCACGCCGTCGAGGAACAGCTGCCACGCCGCGTCGGCGAAGCCCGGGATGACGGCGGCGGACTCGACCGCGCGGAACCCGGAGCGGGCGTAGTCGCGCTCGAGGTAGAGCGTGTCGTCGATGTCGAGGACGACGACCTCGACGCCCCGCAGGCGATCGGCGGCGCGCTCCAGGCGGTTGCGGGGTGCGCTCAGAGCCCCACCTCGGCGGCGTCGACGAAGACCGCGTCGTCGTAGCGGAGCATGGCGAGCCCGTCGCGCCACTGGTCGGGGGCGGCGGTGGAGGGCAGCCCGAGCACCTCCTGCAGCGTCCAGAGCGGGTAGCGCGCCCCCGCCTCCCAGCTGAGGGGGTAGCCGCCGCCGTAGCGGGTGTTGATCTCGATGACCTGGATGGACGAGGCGGCGCGGCCCGTCGCGAAGAACTGCACGGTGACGCAGCCGAACGCGCCGGGCAGGGCGCTCACCAGCCGGGCGACGAGCGCCTCGGCCTCGGGCCAGCGAACCGTGAGGCTCTTGCTCACCTCTCCGGCACGGACCTCGATCCGACGGCGGGGCACCACGCAGCGGCAGGTGCCGGACCGGTCGGCCCAGGCGTCGGCGGTGAACTCGACGCCACCGGCCGGCTCCTGCGCGATCAGCGACCAGTGCTCCTCACGGGCCCGCCAACGCAGGTCGGCCTCGGTGCGGGCGACGGACACGCCCTCGCCGGAGCTGCCACGCGCCGGCTTCACGACGAGCGGGAGCGGCCAGGCGTCGCGATCGTCGAGCGCGACCTGCAGCGGCGCGGTGGCGACCGTGGGGACGTCGTGCGCACGCAGCCAGTCGTAGGTGCGTACCTTGTCGAGCGCCACCGAGATGGCCTCGTCGCCGGGCAGCGACAGCACGATGCCCTCTGCCTCGAGCGCTTCGCGGTGACGGACGTAGGCCGGGCCCTCGCCGTCGTGCGTCGGCACGATGAGGCCGACGTCGTGGCGCTTGCACACGTCGAGCAGCGCGGGCAGGAAGTCGGGGTCGTCGGTGTACGGGACGACCTCGGCGGCATCGGCGAGGCGAGCGGCAGCCGAGAGGCGTGACGCGTCGACCGCCACGACCCGGCCGTCGGGGTCGACCGAGCGGAGGTCGGCCCGCCAGAGGCGCACCAGCGCACCCCGGCGACCCGCTGCTGAGATGAGGACGTTCACGGTTGGGTCGGCGTCTCCTGTGCGAAGCGACCGCGCACGGTAGCCCTCGCTGTCGGTCGAGCGGATCGTGAGCCGCAAGGGGCCGCGAACACGCTGGTGGAGGCCAACTTTAGAACATGTTCTTGCGCGCGTTGTCAGGACCGGGCAGCATCTCCCGCCGGGGCAGCGGTCGTTTGACCGGGGGAGCATGTCCTACCGACTTCCCAGGGGGATCCATGCGATCAAGTGCTCGTGTCGTTGCTGTCTGTCTGCTCATCGGCCTGCTGGCGCTGAGCGCCTGCACCCGCAAGAGCACCGCCAACAAGAAGCTGGGGACCGACTCGGGCTCCGGCACCACGGCACCCGCGAGCGGCGCCGCAGCCGCCAGCAACCCCGACTTCGGCTCGCTGACCAACGTCTGCGGCCCGAACAAGACCGGCAAGACGCTCACCGCCACCGACCGGGGCGTCACCGCCGACTCGATCAAGCTCACCACCGTCTCCGACCCCGGCTTCGTGGGCCGTCCCGGCCTCAACCAGGAGCTGTTCGACGCCAGCACCGTGTTCACCAAGTGGTGCAACTCGTTGGGTGGCATCAACGGTCGCAAGATCGTCGACAACCAGCGCGACGCCGCCCTCGTGAACTACAAGGCCAAGGTCCTCGAGGCCTGCCAGAGCGACTTCTCCATGGTCGGCGGCGGCGCCGTGTTCGACGACACCGGCCAGCAGGCCCGGCTCAACTGCCTGCTCCCCGACATCCCCGGCTACGTCGTGAGCCCCCAGGCCCGCGGCGCCGAGCTGCTCGTCCAACCCCTCCCCAACTCGCTCGACAACCTCAACATCGGTGGCGCCCGCTACCTCACCGCCAAGTACCCCGGCACCACCTCGTCGGTGGGCTACCTCACCGCCAACGTCCCCTCCACCGTGATCGTGCAGAAGCAGTTCGAGGAGGGCGGCAAGCAGATCGGCTGGAAGACCAGCTACAGCCAGCAGTACAACGCCAACGGCGAGACCACCTGGGTCCCGTTCGCCCAGGGCATGAAGCAGAAGAACGTGCAGGGCCTGGTGTTCGTCGGTGAGCCCGCCAACCTCGCCAAGCTCGAGCAGGCCTTCCAGTCGCTCAGCTACTACCCCAAGTGGATCTCGGTCTCGGCCAACTTCTACGACAAGCAGTTCATCACCCTCGGTGGCGGCGCCCTCAAGAACACCTACGTGCAGGTGCTCAACGTGCCGTTCTTCGACGCGGCGCAGTCGCCGGCCATGACCAAGTACCTGTCGCTGTTCCAGACCTACCTGCCGAAGGGCAAGGCACAGGCCGTCCTCGGCGTCGACTCGTTCTCGGCGTGGCTGCTGTTCGCCAAGGCCGCCACGAAGTGCGGCGCCAACCTCACCCGCAAGTGCATGTACGACAACGCCGCCTCGGTGTCGGCGTGGGACGGCGGCGGGCTCACCGCCCCGGCCAACCCCGCCAAGGGCAAGGCGCCCATCTGCTACACGATGGTGCAGCCGACCCCCTCGGGCTTCGTCGCCGTCGACGTGAAGCCCAACGTCGGGGTGTTCAACTGCAACCCCACCAACCGCGTCGAGCTCCACGGCAACTACGGCCAGGGCGCCACCCTGGCCAGCGTCGGGAAGAGCATGAGCGACCTCCCGTAGCGAGGCGTGGTCCGGCCGCTCGAGCAGCCCGACCACGCACGCCGGCCGTCCGCGATGATGTCCCGATGATCGACTCGTGGGCCGACGTGCTGGGCCAGCCCGATGCCGTGGCCCGGCTGAAGGCGTCCGTCGACAACCCGGTCCACGCCTACCTCTTCGTGGGGCCTCCCGGCTCGGGCAAGCGCGCCGCGGTGCGCGCCTTCGCCGCCGAGCTGTTCGCGGCCCGCGAGCCCGACGCCGACGCCGCCGACCGGCAGCGCCGCCTGGCCCTGGCCGAGCACCACCCCGACCTGGTCCTGATCGAGCCCGAAGGCGGCATCTTCCGAGGTGGGCGCGTGACGAGCGACGCCGAGTCCGATGCGACGGTGGTGATCCGCGAGGCGTACCGCTCCCCCACCGATGCGGCCCTCCGGGTGGTGGTGCCGGTGGGGTTCCACACCGCCAACGAGGCGGCCGTCGGCGCCCTGCTCAAGACCATCGAGGAGCCGCCGGGCCGCTCGGTCATGGTGCTCCTGTCGGACCTGGTGCCCGAGGAGCAGGCCACGATCGAGTCGCGGTGCGTCCGCATCGACTTCCACGCGGTGTCCGACGAGGTGCTCCGCGACGCGCTGGTGGCCGAAGGCATCGAGCCCGAGCGGGCCGGCGAGGTGGCATCGCTCGCCGCGGGCGACCTCACCCGGGCGCGCATCCTGGCCACCGACGAGCGGCTGCACCTCCGGCTGACCGCCTGGCGCGACGCCCCGCTCCGGCTCGACGGCACGGGTGCCCGCGCCACCGACACCGTCGACGAGCTGCGGTCGATGATCGACGACGCCCTGGCGCCGCTCGTGGCGCGGCAGGAGGCCGAGGTGGTGGCCTTCGACGAGGAGGCCGAGCGCTACGGGCAGCGCGGCGGCAGCGGCCGGCGGAAGACGCTGGAGACGCGGCACAAGCGCATCGCCCGCAAGTTCCGCACCGACGAGCTGCGCGCCGGTCTCGCCACCCTGGCCCGCGCCTACCGCGAGGAGGCCGCCGTGACGGCGCACCCCGCCACACCCCTCGGTGCGCTCGACGCCATCCAGCGCACCGCCGAGGCCCTGGTGTTCAACCCCAACGAGGAGCTCATGCTCTACGGGCTGTTCGCCACCCTCCCCCCGCTATCCGTTCTTTGAAGGGAATACCCCCTCTGAGGGGGTATTCCCTTCAAGGAACGGTGGAGGATCAGGCTTCGTCGAGGCGGGTGACGAGGGTCTTGGGGGCAATCGTGCGGAACGCGTCCTCGACGATGCCGGCGACCTCGTCCCAGTCGACCTCGATGTCGAGGCGCACCCCCAGCCAGCCCCGGTGCCCGACGTAGGGCGGCACGAAGAACCGGACCGGGTCCTCGTCGACCATGAGGGCCTGGACGCCCGGCGGGGCCGCGCACCAGAGCGCCAGGCGGCCGTCGCCGTGGTGGTCGTCGAGGAACATCACGATGGTCTTCTTGTCGCGGATGAACCAGGCCGGCGAGCCGTGGCTGGGCCGCTCGGTCACCTCCGGGAGCCCCAGGCAGATCTCCCGGACCCGCCGCAGCTCGTCGTCGCTCATGACGCCAGTCTGTCG
>JADGOP010000223.1 GCA_017882935.1 Actinomycetota bacterium | reverse complement strand
CACGGGCGGGCCCGGGTAGCGTTCGCCCATGCCCGTCTACGCCCTCGGCGACCAGGTCCCCGTCATCCACCCCGACGCCTACATCGCGCCGGGTGCGGTCATCATCGGATCGGTCGAGATCGGCGCGGAGTCGTCCGTCTGGCCGGGTGCAGTGCTCCGCGGCGACGACGGGCGCATCGTGGTGGGAGCCCGTACGTCGATCCAGGACGGGGCCGTGCTGCACACCACCCCGTTCACCCCCACCACCGTCGGCGACGAGTGCGTGGTCGGCCACCTGGCGCACCTCGAGGGGTGCACCATCCACGCCCAGGCGCTGGTGGGCTCGGGCTCGGTGGTGCTGCACAACGCCGTCGTCCAGACGAACGCCCTCGTCGGCGCGGGCGCGGTGGTGCCCAACGCCATGGTCGTGCCCAGCGGCGCGATGGCGCTCGGCATCCCCGCCAAGATCCGGCCCGACTGCGTGGCGCCGCACATGATCCTGCTGGGCATGCAGTCCTACGTCGACCGGGCCCGCCGCTACCGCGACGGCCTGCGCCAGCTCACCGACTAGTCAGACGGTCTCGGGGCTGGGCTCGAGCAGGCTCAGCGCGCCCCGGTCGGCCTCGCCGCGGGCCCACGCCACCACGGCCGGGTCGCCGGTGAGCAGCACCACCTGGGTGGCGTCGCCGACTTCGACCAACAGCGACAGCACGCCGTTGAGGGCGGTGGCCGGGACCCCACCGAAGGGCTCGTCGAGCAGGGCCGGCATCGGGTCGCCCGGCGTGCCCGGCCAGTTCGGGCGGAGGCGCACCAGCGTGGAGACGAGCCGGCCGTCGGTGTCGAGGTCGATGGTGCTCGACGGCAGGCCGAGGTCGAGCCCCAGCGAGGCCTGCTGCCGCGACAGCTGGTCGTGCCGGCGCTGCAGCTCGGCCAAGTCGACCGGGGTCAGCGTGGCGAGCTCGGCGCGGAGCTCCTCCCGGCGACGGTGGCGAGCCTGCTGGTCGGCCTCGGTGACGGGCGCGGCGACGGCCGGCAGGGTCACCTCGGAGGGTGACGAGGTGGGATCGACGGCGTCGGTTCCGGCGGCGACCTGCGCCTCGAGGCGGGCCTCCTCACGGGCGAGGGCAGCAGGCTCGTGGCCGAGCTCCCGCAGCGCGGTGCGCCGGCGGGCCTCGTCGATGGCCCAGCCGAGGGCACCGATGCGGGCCTCCAGGGAGCCATCGGTGAACCCGATGCGGCCGAGGAACTCCTCGAGCCGCCGCGCCACCTTGCGCTCGTCCTCCTCCGCCGCCTCGAGCTGGAGCTGGAGGCGGGCGGTGCGCCCGTGCTGGATGCGCTCGTGGACGGCCGCGCCGATGGCCACCGGGAGGTCGTCGAGCTGCAGGCCGTAGGACTCCAGCAGCTCGCTCAACTCGTCGCTGGCCTGCTCGAGGTCCGCCCGGGCGTGCTCGAGGTTGCGGCTGAGGACGTGACCGCGCGCCGAGCGCTGGTTCGGGTCGTAGGCCTGGACGTGGGCGTGGATCTCGTCCTCGAGCGCGCCGACCTCCTGGGCGGTCATGCCGCCGACGAGCTCGTTCCAGGCCTCCATGGCCGACTCGTACTCGTCGACGATCACGTCGGCCTGGCGCCACGCGGCGCTGTCGGGGCTGTCCTCGACGAAGCGGTGGCGCAGCGCGCCGAGATCGGTGGCGCCGGCCTCGGCGAGCGCGGCGTCGAGGTGCCCCTTGGCGCGGCGCATGGCGCGGCGGGGCAGGTAGAGCAGCCAGATCGCGGCCAGGACCGCTCCCACGAGGAGCGGCGGGACCACGAACCGGTAGAGGTTGGTGACGAGCAGCAGCATGCTGCTGCACACGAGCAGGCTGACCACGAGCATGCCCGAGAGCCAGAGGCGCTCCACCCGCTGCTGCGCCTGGCGGCTCGCCTGGCTGGCGGCCTCGACGTCGGCGAGCAGATCGGTGTTCGGCACGCCCGCCTGCGACGCCGCCCGGCGGGCCACCTCGAGCTGCTCGGTGGCCAGTAGCACCCGCCGCTGCGCCATCCAGAGGGTCTCCTGGTCGATGGTGCCGAGGGCCATGACCTGCACGTCGTTCGAGGTGCCCTTCGGCGTGCCGGCCAGCTCGTCGAGGTCGCCCTCGAGCTGCTCGCAACGTGCCGAGGCCGACTCGTAGGCGCCCATGGTCGCCGCCAGCCCCTCGGGCGCGTGGTCGGGCACCGAGCTGAGCTGCTCGGCCTGGGAGCGCGGCAGGCGGGGCCGGTCGCGGAAGCGGACCAGGAGCTCGTCGAGCTGGTCGACGGCGTCGGACCACTCCTCGGCCAGGGCGTGCACCTCGTCGGCGGCCGCGAGGAACTGCTCGTCGCTCGCGATGGCCGAGGTGGGTGCGTTCACGGCGTCGAGTGCGGCGCGGATGCGCTCCAGCTCGACGAGGGACTGGGCGCGGTCGTGCTGGGCCTGCTCGCTCGGCCCCGACGAGCGGGCCAGGTCGGCCTCGATGCGCTCCAGCTCGTCGATGACGGCACGCCGGCGGTCGGTGGTGGCCCGGGCGCGGTCCATGTCGGCGGTCGCCTGACCGAGGGCCTTGCGGGTCTGGCGCAGCTCGGCCTCGAGGGCCAGGCGCTCCGGGTCGTCGAGGCTCCGGGGCAGGCCCAGCTCGCCGGGATCGACCGTCAGCAGGGCGCGCAGGTCGGCGCCGTCACCCAGGGTGCGGAGCGGCGCCGCGGCGACCTCGGAGCCGTCGTCGAGGTAGCGGGCCTGGCCGTCACGGACCACGATGCGGCGTCCGGACGGGTCGCTGTAGACCAGCGTGCCGCCCGTGACCTGCCCCGCCGTGGCCGCAGCCAGGGCGTCGACGAGCCCAGCGCGGTCTTTCGCCGTCAAACCGGCGAGCACCGTCAGCCGCGGATGGAACCGCAACCGGAACTGCCCACCAGCAAGCGGCAACGAGAGTTCCTCGTAACGCACCTCGATTGTCCTCGAGGTCACATCGGCAGGAGCGACAGGGTCCTGTAGGTTCCGAGACCGCGAAATGTACCGCCGGTCAAGCGTCTGACCAGCCGAAACACCCAATGGCCTGGGCCAATGAGCGCCTCAGATCGTCACGTGGAGGCCGAGTTGAGCCAGTGCAGGCCGGCCACGGGCAGGTTGCGGGCGACCGTGAAGACCAGCAGCACGACCAGCAGGGCGACGCGCGCAGCCCGGGGCAGGGCCAGCCGGGGGGCCGGCCGGCCGAGCGAGCGCAGCAGCCAGGCGCCCCACGCGAGCACCAGGAACGGGACCGCCAGGACGAACAGCAGGTTGTGGCCGGCGGCTTCCACCACGTGGCCGTGGGCGAGCGCGTGCGTGGCGCGGAGGCCACCGCAGAAGGGGCAGTCGAGCCCGGTGATCAGCTTGAGCGGGCACAGCGGGAAGGCGTGCGAGGAGTTCGGGTCGAGCACCGCCGTGTAGACCGTGCCGGCGAGCACCGCCGCACCCGTGAGCACCGGGGCCCGCCACGCGGGGCGCGACGCGGGCAGCGGCGCGGGACCGACCCACGGCGACTCGAGCGACGACGTCATCGCCCGAGAGGCTACCCGTACCCGCCGGATCCCTCCCGACTCCCCGGAGGTCGTGTCGCAACGTCGCGCGGGTCCGGAGGGGGCGATCAGCAGACTCACAGGAAAGCCCAAGGTGGTGGGGGAAGACTGGGGGCACGAGAGGGGTCGGGCCGCGCCCGGTGCCGCGGCTGGATCACCTTGGAGGGTGCGTGGTTGTCGTCAGCGACGAGATCGAACCGGCGGAGGCGGCCGCAGCCACGCAACCCAAGGTGCCGGTGACCGGGGCACCCCGTGCGGGGTGGCTGACCCGGAACGGTCGCCCCGGTCTCCTGGCGGTCACGGTCCTGGCGCTCGCGGCGAACACCTGGGAGCTGGGCCGCAACGGCCTCGGCAACACCTACTACACCGCCGCGATGCGGGGCATGACCTCGTCGTGGCACAACTTCTTCTTCGCCTCGTTCGACCCCGGCGGGTTCATCAGCATCGACAAGCCGCCCGCCTCGCTGTGGCTCGAGGCCGCCAGTGTGCGCCTGCTGGGCCTGAACAGCTGGGGCCTGTTGCTGCCCGGCGCGCTCGCCGGCGCGGGCTCGGTGGCGCTGCTGTGGTGCCTGCTGCACCGCCGGTTCGGGACGTTGGCGGCGACGCTGGGCGGCACGGTGCTGGCGCTGAGCCCGGTGAACGTGGCCGTGAACCGGCTCAACCTGCCCGACCCGTTCATGATCTTCTTCCTCGTCGCCGCGGCGTGGGCGGTGCTGCGCTCGCTCGATGACGAGCGGCACGGGTGGTGGCTCGTGGTGCTCGCCGGGGTCTCGGTCGGGCTGGCGTTCAACACCAAGATGCTCGCGGCGGCCATCCCGCTCCCCGCGTTGGGGCTGGCGGTGCTGATCGGCACCTCGGGCGGCTGGCTGCGCCGCCTCGGCCGGGCAGCCGTGTTCGGAGCGGTGTCGGTCGCGGCGTCGCTGCCCTGGATCCTGCTGGTCGACGCCGTCGGGCGGTCGTCGCGCCCGTTCGTGGGCGGCAGCACCAACGACACCGTCTGGAACCTGGTGTTCGGCTACAACGGCCTCTCCCGCGTCGAAGGCGGCGGCGGGCGGGGCGGCGGTCCGGGCGGTGCCTTCTCGGGCGGGGTCGGCAGCGTCATCGCGGGACCGCCGGGCAGATGGCGCCTCTTCGGAGCGGCCCTCGGTCCCCAGATCGCGTGGTTGCTGCCGCTCGCCGTGGTCGGTGGGTTGGCCACCGCGTGGTTCATCCGCGTCGACCGCGCCCGCCTGGCCACGGTGGTGCTGTGGCTCGGCTGGCTGGTCCTGTACGGCGCGGTGTTCAGCGAGGCGAAGGGGACGTTCCACGCCTACTACACGAGCGCCATGGGTCCGGCGGTGGCGGCGCTGGCCGGCATCGGGGCCGCAGCCGCGGTGCGCCTCGTGCGCCGCAACGCGGCGTGGTGGGCGGTGGTCGCCATCGGCCTGG
>JADGOP010000222.1 GCA_017882935.1 Actinomycetota bacterium | reverse complement strand
GTGTGGACCGGCCCCTACCCGTCGCCCCGGTCCACCGCGCCCCGCGCCCGGGCGCCGCAGGGCCGTGTGCCGTCCGACGAGCCGGTCCAGCAGCGGCGGCTCGGCATCCTGCTGTGGGTGCTGTTCGCCCTCGCCGTGGCCGGCATCTTCGTGACCACCGCCTACCTCGGCCACCCGGTCACCGACCCGAGGCCGCCGAGCACCACGTCGCTCGGCCAGGTGTGCGTGCGGGTGCGCACGGGCCCGTCGGCCGTCGTGGTGCCCTGTTCGGAGCCGAACGACGGCCTGGTGGTCGACCACGTGCTCGATCCCTCGAGGTGTCCGGTCGGCAGCGTCGGGCGGCGCATCGTGGCGGGCGACCCGGGCGTCAGCTGCCTGCGACCCGTGCCGTAGCGGGATCCGCGGAACGGTCCCGATCCGTGGCGCGCCGCGGCCGCACGCCGGCGAGCACGGTCGGGCCGGGAGACCTACGGTTCGAGCATGGACTTCCGCACCACCACCGTCACGGATCTGGCCGCCCAGGTGCAGAGCGGGGAGGTGTCGGCCCGCGAGCTCACCCAGCACGCCCTCGACCGCATCAGCGCGCTCGACGAGACCTACGGCGCGTTCGTGGCGCTCGACGGCGACCTGGCCCTGGCCGACGCTGACGCGCTCGACGAGCGGCGCGTCGCCGGTGAGGACGTCGGGCCGCTGGCGGGCATCCCCATCGGTGTGAAGGACCTCGAGGACGCCGACGGCTTCGTCACCACGTTCGGCTCCGTGCTGCACGCGGGCGACGCCCCGGCCAAGGGCGACTCGCCCCTCGTCGAGCGGCTGCGCCAGGCGGGCTGCATCGTCCTCGGCAAGACCAACACCCCCGAGCACGGCTTCAAGGCCGACACCACCAACCCGCTGTTCGGGTCCACCCGCAACCCCTGGGACCCGTCGAAGTCGGCGGGCGGCTCGTCGGGTGGGAGCGCCGCGGCCGTGGCGGCGGGCATGGTGCCGCTGGCCACCGGGTCCGACGGTGGCGGCTCGATCCGGATCCCGTCCGCGGTGTGCGGGCTGGCCGGGTTCAAGCCCTCGCTGGGCCGGGTGCCGGCCGGCGGCGCGAGGCCCCCCGACTGGGCCGACCTGTCCTCGAAGGGCATCATCGGCCGACGCGTGCGAGACGTGGCCCTGGCCCTCGACGTGGTCATCGGCCCCGACCCCACCGACCTGCGCTCGCTGCCCATGCCGGAGCAGTCGTGGTCGGACTGCGTCGACGACGTGCACCTGCCACGCCGCATCGGTTGGTCGCCCAACCTCGGCTACGCCAACGTCGACGACGAGGTGGTGCGCCTCTGCGAGGACGCCCTGCGGCGTGTCGAGGAGGCCGGCACCGAGGTGGTCGAGCTCGACGGGGTGTTCGACGCCGACCCGGTGGGCGACTGGCTCATCCTGTCGGTCGTGGCCAACCTGCGGAACGTCGAGCACCTGCGCGGCACCGACGACTGGGAGCGCATCGATCCCGAGCTGCGCGACCTGTTCAAGTTCGCCGAGCACGTGAGCGCCACCGACGTGCTGCGCGCGGCCGACCGGGGTCACGCGCTCAACGTGCGCCTCGTCGAGCTGTTCCACCACGCCAGCTTCATCGTCACCCCCACGGTGGCGGGTCAGACGGGTCCCGCGGGCGGCCTCGGCACCATCAACGGCAAGCCCGACGTGAACTGGGTGCAGATGACGTACCCCTTCAACCTCACCCGGTCGCCTGCGGGCACGCTGCCCGTCGGCCTCACCGCCGAGGGCCTGCCCGTGGGGCTGCAGGTGGTCGGACCGCAACACGCCGACGTGGCGGTGCTCCGGGTCCTGGCCGCGTTCGAGGACCTGCTCGAGCTCGACCTCGTGGCCAGCGTCTGAGGTTGGGGCACGCCACCATTCCGCCCCGGCGCCACCGGTAGGGTGAGGCCATGAACGACGCAGGACCCGAGGCCGACGAGGCCTGGTGGTTGGAGGGCGAGTCGATCGTGGCCCTCATGAGCCGGCGCGGCTGGCGCTGGGACCTGCCCGACGGCGTCGCCCGGGCCCCCGGGCCGCTCCTGGTCAGCGCCACCCGCTTCTCCGGCTCGCCGCACGGCCCCTTCCTCGAGCTGGCCGTGGCCGAGCCGGCCCGGCTGGGCGCCCGCTTCGGGTGGTGCCGCACGCTGGTGGTGGTCGACCGACCCGACGTGCAGCGCGAGTCGCGGACGCGCTGGGGCCTGCCCGCCATGCTCGGACGGCTCGAGTGGGGCACCGACGACGACATCCGCCGGCTGTCGTGGCTCGATCGCGACCTCCAGGTCACCGGCAGGGTCCGGCGCCTGGCGCTGCCGTGGGCGATCTCGCAGCGCTCCCTGCAACGACGCGGGGGCGACAACGTGGTCGTGCCCTCCCGGTCGCGGGGCCTGGCGCACACGTGCCTGGTGCGGATCGACCTCGTGGGCGACGACGCCGCTGCTCCCGCCGCCGGTCCACTTGCCGAAGCGCTCTGCGGCGCGCACCTCGGCGCGGTGCTCACCGGGCTGCACCGGCGCTGGCGACCCGCGCTCGCGCCCACGGTCGTGCACCTGCCGCGGCGGCCCAACGCCCGCCCCGAGCCGGCCCTCTACGAGCACATCTCGTCCGTCGACTGAGGCGACGACCGGTCGGCGGTCGGCGGTCGGCGGCTTCGGGCAGCGGTCAGCGGAAGGTGGAGATCGGCGTGGGATCGAGGTCGGCGCGTGGCGGCAGCAGGCCGCGGCGTCGCAGCACGGGGAGCAGGCCCTCGCCGCACCAGTAGGCCTCCTCGAGGTGCGGGTAGCCCGAGAGGATGAACTCCTCGAAGCCGAGGTCGGCGTACTCGGCGATGCGGTCGGCGACCTCCTCGTGGCTGCCCACCAGCGCCGTGCCGGCGCCACCCCGGACGAGGCCGATGCCCGCCCACACGTTGGGGTGGATCTCCAGGCTGCGGGCGTCGGTGGCGTCGAGGTCGCGGTGCAGCTCGGCCATGCGGCGCTGGCCCTCGGACTGCGTGGCGTTGAAGTCGGCCTGTGCCGCGGCGACCGCGGCCGGGTCCATCGCCGACAGCAGCTCCTGCGCCACGCCCCACGCCCGGGCCGAGGTGGCGCGGGTGATCACGTGGAAGCGGATGCCGAAGCGCAGGGTGCGCCCGTGCTCGGCGGCGAGGGCCCGCATGCGGTCGAGGCGCTCGGCGACCATGTCCGGCGGCTCGCCCCAGGTGAGGTAGACGTCGACGAAGCGGGCGGCGACCTGCTCGGCGGCGGGGGAGGCCCCACCGAAGTAGACGGGTGGCCGGGGCTGGGGCGTGGCCCGGGTGGTGGCCGCGGCGACGCGGTAGTGCTCGCCTTGGAAGTCGGTCGGCTCGTCGGCCCACGCCCCGGTCATGACCTCGAGGAACTCGCCGGTGCGCGCGTAGCGGGTGTCCTTGTCCTCCCAGTCGCCGAAGCGCGCCAGCTCGGCCGGCTCGGCGCCCGTCACGATGTTCAGCAGCAGGCGTCCGCCCGACAGGCGCTGGTAGGTCGACGCCATCTGGGCGGCCAGGGTGGGGGAGAGCAGGCCGGGACGGAAGGCCACGAGGAACTTCACGTCGCGGGTGAGCGGCACGAGCATGGCGGTGGTGAGCCAGGCGTCCTCACAGGCCGTGCCGCAGGGGGTGAGCAGCCCGTCGAAGCCGAGGTCGTCGGCGGCGCGGGCGACCTGCGCCAGGTAGGCGAGCGACGGCTCGCGCCGGTGGTCGTCGTCGCCCGACGGCACCACGTCGCGCGAATCGCCTCCGGTGGGCAGGAACCAGTGGATCGAGAGCATGCGGGTCCTCGGTGCGCGGCCTGCTCCGGCGACTGCCGGAGGGGTTGGGAGCGGGTCGTCGGACCCTATTCGGGCGCGCATGCGGGGTGCGCTATCGTCAACGATCCGGTGTTCCGGGCGTATAGCTCAGTCGGCTAGAGCGCTGCCTTCACACGGCAGAGGTCACAGGTTCGAGTCCTGTTACGCCCACCCTGAAGCCGCAGGTCAGGGGCCTGCGGGTCGGTCGGGTGGTCGTCCGACCCCTCAGAAAACCCGCGGAAAACCCGCGGGATCCACGGGGACGGGGCGTCACCAGAGGCCATCGAGGCGAACGAATCGAGACGTGCGAGCACGTCGGCCTCGTTGCCCTCGTACAGATGTCCGTAGCGGTCGAGCACCACCGACACGCTCGTGTGGCCCGCCCAGGTCGCGATCTGCTTCGGGCTCGCGCTCGCTGCGATCCACAACGACACCGCGGTGTGGCGCAAGTCGTGGATGCGGACGCCGTCGAGGCAGGCATCGCGGATCGCTGGCCGCCAGAACCGGCTGCGCCAGGACCCCGCGCGCAGGACGCCGCCGTCGGCCCCCGCGAACACGAGCGCCGCCGGGTCGTCCTCGACGAACTCCGCGAGGTGCTGCTCGAGCGCCGCTGCCACCGTTCTGGTCATCGGGACGGTGCGACGCCCGGCCCGAGTCTTGGGGGCACCCCACTCGACCTTGCCCCGCACCTCGACGGCGTTGTGCGCCACGCGGACGCGACGTCGGCGGAGGTCCACCGCGCCCCGGCGCAGGCCGGCGAGCTCGCTGAGGCGGAGGCCGCAGTATGCGTCGAAGAGGACCAGCGCGCGGTAACGAGGGGCCATCGTCTCGGCCAGGACCTCGATCTCGTCCGGCGACAGGAATCGCATCTCATCGGCCTCCACCTTCGGGAGCCGGATGCGACGGCACGGCGTGTCGGGGATCAGGTCCGCGTCGACCGCGGCTCGCAGGACCTTCGCGAGCGTCTGGTAGGCCTTCTGCACCGAGGCGGGGGCGAGGCCCTGGTTCGTCAGATCAGCGACCCACGCACTCACATCGACCGGCCTGATCGCGTCGAGGCGCACCTGGCCGAACTTGGGGAGGACGTGGGTCCGGAGGTACGAGTCGTCGCGGGCGCGTGAGGACGCCCGCAGGTCGACCGTGGTCGGCTGCCAGATCGCCACCCAGTCAGCCACCAGCGTGCGTCCCGACCTCGGGTCCCGCCAACGC
>JADGOP010000012.1 GCA_017882935.1 Actinomycetota bacterium | reverse complement strand
CTCTCGCCGGCGACGCGCAGCTCGGTGGCCTGCAGGATCTCGCTGCCGCCGGCCACGCAGTAGCCCTCGACGGCCGAGATGATCGGCTTGCTGGGACGGAAGTGGCGCAGCAGCGCGTGCCACGCCAGCTCGAGCGGGTCGAGCTCACCGTCGGCACCGCCGCCGCCACGCTTGACCGACGCCATGTCGATGCTGCCGAACGCCTTCAGGTCCATGCCGGAGCAGAAGTTGCCACCGGCCCCCGTGAGGATGGCGACGCGCAGGTCGTCGTCCTCGTCGAGCTCGTGCCAGGCGTCGTGCGCGCCGACGAGCATCTCGGAGCTGAGGGAGTTGCGGGCTTCGGGTCGGTTGAGCGTGACGATGAGGACGTGGCCTCGGCGCTCGGTCAAGAGGTGGGGCTCGGTGGTCATGGGCGAGACACTAGAACAGGTTCTCGTTGGTCCGTCGGCTCCCGAGCCGCTGGACGGGTATTCTCGACTAGAACACGTTCTCATCGCCCGGGGCACCCGCCACCGGGCCCGAGCGCCGAGTGGGGAAGCCGTGGAACTGGCCGACGTCGACATCTACGATCCGGACAACTACGTGGCCGGTGTGCCGCACGAGATGTTCACGACGCTGCGGCGGGACGCACCCGTCTACGCGCACCCCCACCCCGACGGCGGGTTCTTCTGGGCCGTGACCCGCCACGAGGACATCGTCACCGTCAACCGTGACGCCAAGTCGTTCTCGTCGAGCAAGGGCGGCACGCTGCTCGACAACCACAGCGAGGACCAGCTCGTCGGCGAGCGGCTGATGATCCTCAACATGGACCCGCCCGACCACACCCGGCTCCGCAAGATCGTGAACAAGGCGTTCACGCCCCGCACCATCCGCATGCTCATCGACACGCTCCGCGAGCGCGCGCAGAGGATCGTGGCCGAGGTGTCCGAGCGGGGCGAGTGCGACTTCGTGACCGACATCGCGTGCGAGCTCCCGCTCCAGGCCATCGCCGACATCATGGGCGTGCCCCAGGAGGACCGCCACCTGGTGTTCGACTGGTCGAACCGGCTCATCGGCTTCAACGACCCCGAGTTCCGCGACCAGACCAGCCCGGCCGAGGAGGCCGGCGCCGCGGCCGCCGAGCTCTACGCCTACTCCGAGGCCCTCGCCGAGGAGAAGCGCAAGGCACCGGCCGACGACATCGTCACGACGCTGCTCACCGCCGAGGTCGACGGGGAGCGCCTCGGCCCGATGGAGTTCAACATGTTCTTCCTGTTGCTCGCCGTCGCCGGCAACGAGACCACCCGCAACGCCATCTCCCAGTCCATGCTGGCCCTGGTCGAGCACCCCGACGAGCGTCAGCGGCTGCTCGACGACCCCTCGAAGATCGACACGGCCACCGAGGAGTTCCTGCGCTGGACCACGCCGGTGATGCACTTCCGCCGCACCGCCACGACCGACCTCGTGCTCGGTGGGCAGCAGATCGCCGAGGGCGACCGCGTGGTCATGGTCCACATGTCGGGCAACCGCGACGCCGACGTGTTCGACGACCCCTTCCGCTTCGACATCACCCGCGACCCCAATGCCCACCTGCAGCAGATCGCGTTCGGCGGTGGCGGCCCCCACTTCTGCCTCGGGGCGAACCTGGCCCGTGCCGAGATCAAGCTCATGTTCCAGGAGCTGCTGCCCGTGCTCCCCGACATCGAGCTGTCGGCCCCACCGAGCCGCCTGCGCTCGAACTTCATCAACGGCATCAAGCACATGCCGATCAGCTACACCCCCGCCAAGGCCCCCGCCCCCGCCTGACCACCGTCAGTCCCCGGGCTCCTCGTCGGCGCGGGCCTCGAGGCGCTCGACCGCGGCGACGAGGCGGTCGGTCTGGAGCTGGTGCTCGGCGGAGAGGCGGGCCAGCCAGAAGCGCAGCAGCTTGGCCGTGGAGTACCGGGCCACCAGGAACGCACCGACCACCACCAGGGCGATGCCAAAGATGCCGCCGGAGATGAGGTACGGGATCTCCTCGTAGATCTTGGCTGTGCCCGACGCGCCCCAGTAGCCGGCGATGATGGCCGCGAAGCCGCCGGCCACCAGCAGGGCGCCGGCCACGAGCACCCGCCGCTCGGTGGTGGCGATGGAGGTGGGGACGTCGAGCGCCTCGGCGTCGGCGAGGAAGCGCTCGGCGCGGGCACTGGCCGGCTGTGCCGGCGACGGTGCCACCGACCCTGCCACCCGCGCGACGGGCTGCGCCGGGTCGGGCCCGGGCGGGGTGGCAGCCCCGGCGGGCCCACCGGCGGCGGGCCCGGCGACCGTGCCCTCGCGGTCGGTGGCTGCAGGTTGGTCGGTCATGGGTTCACTCCCAAGTACGCGGAGGACAGCTCCGCCTCGATCTGGGCCGGGGTGCCGACGGTTTCGATCCGGCCGTGCGACATGATGGCGGCCACGTGGGCCACGTCGAGCACGGTGCGGGCGAACTGCTCGATCACCAGGATCGACACGCCCTCGGCGGCGATGTGCCCGACGATCTCGTAGAGGCTCTCGACGACGAGTGGAGCGAGGCCCATCGACAGCTCGTCGAGGAGCAGCAGCGCCGGGTCGGTGGCGAGCGCCCGGGCCATGGCCAGCATCTGCTGCTCACCGCCGGACATGGTTCCCGCGAGCTGGTGGCGACGCTCGCCGAGCCGGGGGAAGCGCTCGAAGGCGTGCGCCTCGATGTCGGCCGCGCGGGAGCCCGAGTAGGTGTCCATCAGCAGGTTCTCGCGGACCGTGAGGTTGGGGAACACCCCGCGCCCCTCGGGGATGGTGCACAGCCCGATGCGGGCCAGGCGGTGCGGCGGGGTGCCGTTGACGTGCCGGCCCCCCAGGTGCACGCAGCCACCCGTGGGCTTGACCTGCCCGCTCACGGCCTTGAGCAGGGTGCTCTTGCCGGCCCCGTTGGGCCCGAGCAGGGCCACGACGGTGCCCGCCCGCACGGTGACGTCGACGCCGTGCAGCACTTCGATCTGGCCGTAGCCGGCGCGCAGGCCCCGCACCTCGAGGAGAGCCGGAGCATCGGCGGCGACGACGGTGGGGCCCATCAGCCCGGTCCCCCACCTGCGACGGGGGTGCCAAGGTAGGCGTCGAGCACCTTGGGGTCGGTGCGGATCTCTCCCGGCGTGCCGACAGCCAGCATGGCGCCGTAGTCGAGCACGTGGATCGAGCTGCACGCCTCCATCACCAGGCGCACATCGTGCTCGACGAGAAGCACCGCGATGCTGCTCGCCGCGAGCTCGCCGAGCACGGCCGACAGCGTCTCCGTCTCGGTGTCGGACAGGCCCGAGGCCGGCTCGTCGAGCAGCAGCACGCGGGGTCGCGTGGCGAGTGCCCGACCCAGCTCCACCATGCGGGCGTGGCCTGTGGGGAGCGTGTCGGCACGTTCGCCGGCGAACTCGACCAGGCCGAGGCGCTCGAGCAGCGCGTCGGCGTCGTGCGTGGGGTCGATCGGACCGTGGCCCCACGACTTGCGCAGCTCGGCCCCGATCAACACGTTCTCGCGCACGGTGAGCGAGCCGAACACCTCGAGCCGCTGGAACGTGCGGGCGATGCCCAGCCGCGCCCGCTGGTGCGGCTTGAGGCGGTGCAGGTCGACGCCGTCGAGCGAGACACGCCCGCCGTTGATGGGTTGCAGGCCGGTGACGGCGTTGAACAGGGTGGTCTTGCCGGCGCCGTTGGGGCCGATCAGGCCCGTGACGGCGCCCGCCTCGGCGTCGAGGTCGACGACGTGCAGCGCGGTGTGGCCACCGAAGCGCAAGGAGACCCCGCGGGCCTCAAGCAACGACACCGCAGTCCTCCCTGACCACGCCGAGCCCGGCCTCGAGGGCACGGAGCTCGTCGTCGTTCGCCGCGCGCCGACCGAACGCCACGGCCTCGGGCTGCACGGCACGGGCCCGCGCGGCGCGCGGCGCGCGCGCGGGGTCCCCGGTGGCCGCCTGCCGTGCCTCGTAGCGGTCGCGGACCGTGCGCGACAGGCGGGAGAGGTCGGCGACAAGGCCGTCGGGGTTGCGCGCCAGGCTGATGCCCACCAGGCCGGGGAGCAGGATCATGAGGTTGGCGAGCGACGGGTAGGCCTCGGCCACCTGGGGCAGCGCCACCAGGATGAGCGCCCCGATGAGCGAGCCCGACACCGCGGTGATGCCGCCCACCACGGCGAGCAGCAGCACCGGCAGCATGGCGAGCGCGCCGGTGAGCAGGCTGTAGTCGTCGACACCGACGCTGCCCTTCCAGCACGCCAGCATGTAGCCACCGACACCGGCGATGGCCGCCGACAGCGAGAAGACGATGAGCTTGGTGGCGGTGAGGCTCATGCCCACGGTGGCGCACCCCGCAGGGCTGTCCTTCATGGCCTGGAGCCGTCTCCCGAACGGGCTGCGCCGCAGCACGACCACGCCGAACCCGAGCACCGCGAACACCGCCGCCATGAACACGAAGTAGGCCCGGTCGCTGCTGACCAGGGAGAAGCGACCGAACACCCGCGTGTCGGACGAGAAGCCGTCGATGCCGGCGAACACGACCTGCTCCACGAACAGGGCGAAGGCCATGGTGGCGAGGGCCAGGTAGAGGTCCTTCAGGCGCAGCGCGGGCAGGGCCACGAGCGCGCCCACCGCCCCCGCAACGACGGCGGCCACCAGGAACCCGAGCGGCGAGCCGTTGGCTCCGACCACCTCGACGGCGGCCAGCGCGCCGATGCCCGCAAACGCCAGTTGCGCCAGCGAGATCTGGCCCGCATAGCCGATGAGGGGCACCAGCGAGAGCATCACGACCGCCAGCGCGAGCCCCTGTCCCCCGGCACGCAGCGCACTGCCGTGCAGCACCCCGGCCGCCACCCAGGCCACGACCACCAGGGCCACCCCCGCCGTGGCGGCCTTGCGCAGCGACGGCATGGGGATGTTGCTGCGGGCCCGGACCCGGTCGGTGACGCGCACCCGGTCCTGCGGCAGCACCAGCAGCACCACGAACAGCAGGATGACCGGGAGCGAGTTGTGCAGGTCGGTGATCCACGTGGGCGTGCGGCTCATGTGGGCGCTGGCGAGGCTGAAGTAGCTGTCGCCGAGCCCCAGGATGAGCGCACCGAGGTAGGTGAGCGGCAGGCTCCGGAGCCGGCCCACGATGGCCGCGGCGTAGGCGTTGATGACCAACAGGGTGAGACCGGCCACGCTCAGGCTCACGATCGGCGCGATGAGCACCCCGGCGAGCGCGGCGAGGAAGCAGCCGAGCACCCAGCTGAAGGTGGCCGTGGTGTCGGGGTTGCCGCCGGTGAGGCTGGTGAGCTCGCGGTCGTCGACCACGGCGCGCATGGCGACACCGAGGCGGGTGCCGTGGAGGAGCAGCCGCAGTCCCAGCGCGACGAGGCCCGCACACGCCAGCACCACCAGGCTGTGCCACGGGATGGCGACGCCGCCGATGTGCACCAGCCGGGCGTCGCCGAAGAACGAGGGCAGCGTGTAGGGCTTGGTGGCGCTGCCCGCGGGCCACAGCACGTTGCCGATACCGATGAGGGTGGCGAGCAGGCCGATGGTGACCACGATCTGGGTGATGGTCGACGCCTCACCCATCTTCCGCATGACCACGCGCTCGATCACGATGCCCATGAGCGGCGCCAGCACCAGCAGCACCAGGGACAGTGCCAGGGGCGCCGGCAGGTGGTGGTTGATGCGCAGCTCCCAGTAGGTGTAGGCCGCGATCATCCCGACTGCGCCGTGCGCGAAGTTGAAGATGCCCGTGGTGGGGTACGTGACGACCAGCCCGCTCGCCGCGACCGCGTAGACGCCCGCCGCGGCGAGGCCCAGGATCGTGTACTGCAGGAACTGGGCGACGCTCACCCGGCTACTTCTCCACCGGGACCTTGCCGAAGTCCCCGCTCACGTGGGCCGTGTTCGCCTTGTTGCACGCGAAGCCCTTGTCGGGGAACGCCCGCACGAACTTGCCGCCCTTCACCTGCAGGTAGAGCACGCAGGAGTTGGCGACGTTCTGGCCGGGGTTCTGGCTCGGGTGCAGCCCACCGGCGTCCCACGACGTGACCTTGGTGAGCCCCGTGATGAGGTTCTCGCGCGTGAGGTGCGAGCCGAGGCTCCCGGCGACCTTGGCGAACAGCAGCCCGGCCGAGAACGACTCGACCCCGAGCGTGGTGGGCGCCGTGCCGCCGCCGGCCTTCTTCAACCACTGGTTGTAGAGGTCGATGGCGGCGTTGGGCTCCTCGAAGGGCTGGGTGTTGGTGAGGACGTAGGCGCCCTCGGCGACGCCCGACGAGGCCAGAGCGGGGTCGTAGTACTGCTGCGCCAGGTCGACCACCTTCGGGGCGAAGCCGGCCACCTTCATGGCCTTGAGCATCTGCACCGTCTGGTCGACCGTGGTGATGGCCGTGAGGTACTGCACGCCCTTGTCCTTGAGCGACTGCACAATGGGCGCCCAGTTGGTGACGAGCGGTGCGGTGGGCGTGTCGGCGATGTACTTGAAGCCCAGCGGCACCGTGGCCTGCTCCATGCGCTTGGCCTGGTTCTTGGCCGTGTCGGGCGTGCTCGGGTACACGATCCCCGCCTTCTTGATGGCGTCGGGGAACTGCTTGGCGATGTAGGTGGCCGGGCCCGTCGGGAAGACGTTGCCCGGGTTCGGGATGACCGCGAACAGCCGGGGCGAGAGGCCCTTGGCGTAGGTGGCGGTGTACCCGGCGACCTCGACGAGCTTGCAGTCGACCATGGTCTGCGCGCCCTGGTCGTCGGCCACCGAGCCGCTGCCGACGAGGGCGAAGATCCCCGAGCTGCAGGCCTGCTTCATGGCCTCGTTCTCCTGGAAGAGCTTGGAGTCGAACGTGACCAGCTGGAGCTTGCGGCCGCGCACCCCACCCAGGCTGTTGCAGTAGGCCACGAAGGCCTGCATGGAGCCCTGGATGCCGACGGTGGGCACGGTGATGCCCCCGATGCCGTTCTTGTCGGAGATCACGCCGATCTTGATGGTGGTGGGCGTGACGCCCTTGTCGGTGGCGCCCGTGGCGTGGCCCGGGCCGCAGGGAGACGGCATGGTGCCCACCATGTTGGCCGAGGTCTGCCCGGTCCCGCCCGTGGCGGCGGTGGTGGCAGCGGCGGTGCCACCCGTGGCGTTGCCGAGGCCCTCGTCGACCGAGCCGGCCTTCACCCGTGAGCCGCAGGCGACCAGCAGGACCGCCACGAGGGCGAGCAGGCAGGGAGCCAGCAGGGCGGTGCGCCGCCGGGGCCGACTCGGGAACGATCGGGATGAGGGCATGCGGGGTCTACCTCGTGCAGGAAGGACGGGTTCGGCGACCGGCCGGACCGGGATCGGCGGTCAGGCAGGTGACAGGGTCAGCGTGACGCCGCGAGCATGGCACCCAGGGGCGCGAGGTGCTGGACACCCCCGCCGAGGCGCAGCTCGAGCTCCTTCGCCCACCGGAAGTAGCGGTGCACCGGGTAGTCGAGGTCGAGGCCGATGCCACCGTGCAGGTGCTGCGCCGCGTGGACGACGCGCTGCGCCGCCTCGGCCGTGAAGAACTTGGCGATGGAGATCGCCTCGGCCGCGTCGACGCCGTTCGCCAGCTGCCACGCGGCCTGCCAGGCGGTGAGACGCACCAGCTCGGTGTCGACGTAGGCGTCGGCGGTGCGCTGCGACACGGCCTGGAACGTGGCGAGCTTGGCGTTGAACTGCTCGCGCTGCGACACGTACGCGGCGGTGATCCGCAGCGCGCCCTCGACGACCCCGGCCTGGGTGACGCAGGTGGCCGCAACGGCACGGGCGGTGATCCAGGCCACGATGGCGGCCCCGTCGGCAGCCGCGCCGCCGAGGCGCCGGTCGGCGCCGACCGCGACCCCGTCGAGCGTGACGGTGAACTGCGGCTCGCCGCTGAAGGTGTCGAGCGCGGTGAGGCTGACGCCCGGGGCCGCCGGGTCGACCAGGAAGACGGCGACCGAGCCGTCGGGCAGCGCTGCGGGGACGAGCACCGCAGCGGCGAGGTGCGCGGCCGGGACGAACCACTTCTCCCCCGACAGCTCCCACCCACCGTCGACCGGCGTGGCCGTGGTGGAGGGGCGTGCCGGCGGGATGCCGTCGCCCGACTCGACCAACGCCGCCGTGAGGACGGTCTGGCCGGCGACCACGCCGGGCAGCCAGGCCGCCCGCTGCGCAGCGTCGCCGAACTCGGCGATGGGCAGCGCTCCGAGCACGAGGGTGGCGTAGGCGGGCACCGGCGCGACCGTGCGGCCGACCTGCTCGAGCAGCAGGCAGGTCTCGAGGAAGCCGTAGCCGCCGCCCCCCACGTCGGCGGGCAGGCCGATGCCGAGCAGCTCGGACTTGGCCAGTTCGTCCCATGCGTCGCGCGCGAAGCGGTCGGGGTCGGTGGTCTCGATCTCACGCAGGCGCTCCGCGGGGAGCTTGTCGGTGAGGATGCGGCCGGCGAGCTCGTGGATCGCCTGTTGCTCTTCGGAGAAGGTGAGGTCCATGGTGGTCACATCCGGGGGGTGCGGGGCATGCCGAGGCCGAACAGGGAGATGAGGTCGCGCTGGACCTCGTTGACCCCACCGCCGAAGGTGAGGATGAGGGTGCCCTGGCAGGCACGTTCGAGGTGTCCTTCGAGCAGCGCCAGGGGCGAGCCCCGACCGAGGGTGCTGCGCTGCCCCATGATCTCCATCAGCAGCCGGTAGGCCTGGATGTAGAACTCGGTGCCGTACACCTTGATGGCGCTGCAGAACGCCGGGTCGACCGACGGGGCGGTGGCGGCCTTCCAGTTCATGAGGGTGAGCGCCTCGATGCCGGCGCGCACCCGGGCGAAGTTGAGCTGCACCCACTCCTGGTCGATGACGCGGCGACCGTCGGCCAGCCTCTCGTCGCACGCCCAGTCGAGCGCCTCGGAGTAGACCCGCTCGACGGTGCCGGGGGGTGCCAGCGACACCCGCTCGTAGTTGAGCTGGTTGACGATGAGGTCCCAGCCGCGGTTGAGCTGCCCGATGATGGCCGTCTCCGGCACGCGCACGTTGTCGTAGAAGGTCTGGAACGTGCTGGCGTTCACCATCGTCTGGATCTTCGTGTACGAGTACCCGGGGTCGGTGGTGGGCACCGCGAAGATGGTGATGCCGCGGTGCTTCGGGGCCTCGGGGTCGGTGCGGACCGCGAGCCACACGTAGTCGGCGTAGCTGGCGAGGCTGGTGAAGGTCTTCTGCCCGTTGATGACCCACTCGTCGCCGTCCTTCACCGCCTTCGTGGTGAGCGATGCCAGGTCGGTGCCCGAGTTCGGCTCGGTGTAGCCGATCGAGAAGTGCAGCTCGCCCGCCAGGATGCGCGGCAGGAAGAAGTCCTTCTGCTCCTGCGTGCCGAACTCCTGGATGGTGGTGCCGACGGTGTTGATGCTGAGGAACGGCGTGGGCGCGCCCGCCCGCCACGACTCGTTGATGAAGATGAACTGCTCGAGCGGCGTGGCGCCCTGGCCGCCGTACTCCTTCGGCCAGCCGATGCCGAGCCAGCCGTCGGCGCCCATCTTGCGGACCGCGGCCAGCGACGCCGGGCCACCGGTCTCGCCGGCGGCGACCTCGGCCTGCACCTCGGGCGTCATCAGCTCCCGGAAGTAGGCGCGCAGCTCCTGGCGCAGCGCCTCCTGCTCGGTGGTGTACGCGATCTCCACACGGCCCCCTGTTCGGCTCAAGACTGGAACAGGTTCTACTAGAGTCCGCGGCATGGCCGAGCACCCGACCAACCCCCGCATCGATCTGGTGAGCGGGAGCTTCTGGGGGCGCAACCCCCACGAGGAGCTCACGTGGATGCGCCAGCACGCTCCCGTGTACCACGACCCCAACAGCGGGGTGTGGGGCATCGCCGGCTACCACGAGATCAAGGAGGTGTCGAAGCACCCGGAGCTGTTCTCCAACGCCGGCGGCATCCGTCCGGCCAACGGCCCCCTCCCGATGATGATCGACATGGACGACCCGGCCCACTGGGCGCGTCGCAAGCTCATCAACAAGGGCTTCACGCCCAAGCGCGTGCGGGAGCAGGAGGCCTACCTGCGCCAGACGTGCGACGCCATCATCGACGACGTCTGCGAGCGCGGCGAGTGCGACTTCGTGTGGGACATCGCCGCGTGGCTCCCCCTCATCGTCATCGGCGACGCGCTGGGGGTCGAGCCCGCCGACCGGCCCGACCTCATGCGGTGGTCCGACGACATGCTCCGCGGCCTCGTGGGGCTCGACAACGAGGACGCCATGGTCAAGGCCGGCGAGGCCTTCGTGGGCTACACCGAGTACGCCGCCCGTGTCGTCGAGGACCGCCAGAAGTGCCCGCGCGACGACCTCATGAGCGTGTTCGTGCACGCCGAGGTCGACGGCGAGAAGCTCAGCCCCGACGCCATCGTGCACGAGTCGTTGCTGGTGCTGATCGGCGGCGACGAGACCACCCGCCACGTCATCTCCGGCGGCGCCTACCAGCTCATGGCCGACCCCGACCAGCGCCAGAAGCTCATCGACGACCCGGGCAGGATCCCGACGGCCGTCGAGGAGATGCTCCGGTGGGTCACGCCCATCAAGAACATGGCGCGCACCGTCACCGGCGACGTCGACTTCCACGGCCAGAAGCTGGCCGAGGGCGACGAGCTGCTGCTGCTCTACCCGTCGGCCAACCGCGACGAGCGCGTGTTCGACGACCCGTTCCGCTTCGATGTCGAGCGCACCCCGAACGAGCACGTGGCGTTCGGCTTCGGCGCCCACTTCTGCCTGGGCCAGGCGCTCGCCCGCCTCGAGCTGCGCATCATGTTCGAGCAGCTGCTCACGCGCCTCCCCGACCTCGAGCTCGCCGGCGACGACGAGCCCGCCTACCGGCCCGCCAACTTCGTGAGCGGCTACGAGGGCATGAAGGTCACCTTCACCCCGACCGCCAGGGTCGGCGTCGCCACCGCCTGACCGACCTGACCAGGTGGGGCACAATGGCGACTGCCGCACCGACATCGGAGGCTCGCCCGTGCACCCCGATCCGCTCGCCACCCACGACGTGACGAACCAGCCGCCACCGCTCCTCGAGCAGGATGTCTACGGCGGCGACAACGTGCTCGTGGAAGCCGTCGCGCGCGAGGGCGCGGCCTGGGCCGGCGACGACCTGCACGCCCTCGGCCGCCTGGCCGGGTCACCCGAGGCGCAGCTCTGGAGCGAGCAGGCCAACACCTACGTGCCGGTGCTGCGCACCCATGACCGCTACGGACGGCGGATCGACCGCGTCGACTACCACCCCGCCTATCACGAGCTGATGCGCGTGGCGATCGAGCACGGCATCCACGCCGCACCCTGGGCCGACGAGCGCGCCGGGGCCCACGTCGCTCGCGCCGCCAAGATGGTCGTCTGGTACCAGGTCGACGGTGGCCACATGTGCCCCGTCTCGATGACCTACTCGGTGCTGCCCGCCCTGCGGCAGCAGCCCGACCTGGCGTCGGAGTGGGAGCCCGGCATCCTCAGCCGCACCTACGACCCGACGTTCGCCCCACCCGGCGACAAGGCCGGGCTCACGTGCGGCATGGCGATGACCGAGAAGCAGGGCGGGTCCGACGTCAGGGCGAACACCACCACGGCCACGCCGGTCGCCGGCGGCGGGCCGGGCGGCGAGTACCTGCTCACCGGGCACAAGTGGTTCTGCTCGGCGCCCATGAGCGATGCCTTCCTCATGCTGGCCCAGGCCCCCGGTGGCCTCAGCTGCTTCCTCACCCCGCGCTGGCAACCCGACGGCACGCCCAACGTGTTCCGCATCCAACGGCTCAAGGACAAGCTCGGCGACCGCTCGAACGCGTCCAGCGAGATCGAGCTGGCCGGCACCTGGGCCCGCATGGTCGGCGACGAGGGTCGGGGCGTGCGCACGATCATCGAGATGGTCAACCACACGCGCCTCGACTGCTCGCTCGGCTCGGCTGCGCTGATGCGCCGCGGCGTCACCGAGGCGATCCACCACACCTCGCACCGCGACGCCTTCGGTGGCCGGCTCGTCGACAAGCCCCTCATGCAGAACGTGCTGGCCGACCTCGCGATCGAGTCCGAGGCCGCCACCGTGCCCGTGCTGTGGCTGGCCGGCATCTTCGACCGGGCGCGGGCCGGAGACGAGCATGCGGCTGCGCTGCGCCGGCTCGCCACGCCGGTCCTGAAGTACTGGACCTGCAAGCGGGCACCGGTGCACCTCGCCGAAGCCATGGAGTGCCTCGGCGGGGTCGGGTTCGTCGAGGAGACCGGGCTCCCCCGCCTCTACCGGCAGGCCCCGGTCAACGGCATCTGGGAGGGCTCGGGCAACGTCATCTGCCTCGACGTGCTCCGTGCGGTCGGCCGCAGCCCTGAGTCCCTCGACGCCCTCTTCGGTCAGCTCCACTCGGTGGCCGGCCACGACCACCGCCTCGACGACGCGGTCGAGGCGCTGGCGAAGGACCTCGCCGACCCCGACGACCTCGAGCTGCGGGCGCGCGACCTCGTCGAGCGGCTGGCCCTGGTGCTCCAGGGCTCCCTGCTCGTCGCGTGCTCTCCCGAGGCGGTCGCCGAGGCGTTCTGTGCCACCCGGCTGGGCCACCACGGCGGTCGGGCCTTCGGCACGCTGCCCCGTCACACCGACGTGGCCGCGATCGTCGCCCGCCACGCCCCCGCCGCCTGACCGCCCGTCGCTTCCCGTCGCTTCCCGTCCCTTCCCTGTTCTGGGGACGGATATGCGCGCTATGCGCACATATCCGTCCCCAGAAGTTCGAGGGTGGCGGACCGCAGGGCGGGGCGGGGTCAGGCCTTGGCGAGCGTGGGGTGGGGGCAGGCCACGGGGGTGGGGTCGGGGTAGGCGGGGAGGGTGATGGCGGCGCGGCGCTGCGAGAAGTCGAGCGCGTCGGCCAGGTTCTTGGCGTGCTTGTCACGCAGGGTCATGGGCTCGAGGCCCCACCGCCACTCGATCATCCGCAACACCGAGCAGTGCTCGTAGGGCCCGGCCGTCTCGACCTTCTTCGGGGCGAAGGGGCTGATCGCGATCGCCGGCACCCGGAACCCGAGCCGCTTGTAGTCGGGGTGCTCCGCCGCGGGACCGTTGTCGGTGTCGTCGGCGACGGTCGGCGGCGCGACATGGTCGGAGAAGCCGCCGTGCTCGTCGAAGTTGATCACGAACACCATGCGGTCCCACTGCGGGCTCTTGCGCAGCGCGTCGTACACCTCGGCCACGAAGGCGTCCCCCACCACGACGCTGCCGTGCGGGTGCATGTCGTTGGAGGTCCCGAGGTACTCGGAGACGGTGCCGTAGTCGGGGTCGACGAAGGTCACGTTGGGCAGCGTGCCGGCCTTCGCGTCGGTGAGGAACTGCGCGTACGGGTAGCTGATGTCGTCGTAGCGCTTGCTCGCGAAGAGGCCGGTCATCGGCTCGTCGTGGTAGTAGTAGCCGCCCTTCAGGCCGGCGTCCTTGATGCGGTCCCAGATCGCGAGCTGCAGGTTCGACGGCCGCTTGGCGTTCGCCGGTGGCATGCCCTTCGCGCCGAGGGGCCCCGGGAACAGCCCGGTGTCGTCGATGTCGGTGGTCGCGCAGTGCTGGTAGAAGCGGTTGGGCCACGTCGCGGCCAGCAACGAGCAGTAGTAGTGGTCGAAGGCCGTGTAGTTGGTCGCCAGGGCGGAGAGCACCGGCAGGTCCTGCTGCCCGTAGTAGCTGATCGGGAAGAGGTCGCCGACGGGCTGGGTGCGCAGGAAGCCGTCGGCCTTGCCGTTGTTGAACTGCCTCACCGCCGCGTGCCAGTCGTGCTTCGGGTCGGCGTAGTTGCACCCCTGCGCGTCCGCGCCGATGTTCCAGCTCGCGTGCTTGGCGCCCGTGACGTCGATGAAGGTCTGGCCGGCCTGGCGACCGTCGGCACCCGGGAGCCACCCGAGGAGGTGGTCGAACGAGCGGTTCTCCATCATCAGCACGACGACCGTCTCGAAGGGCGCCTTGCTCGGGTCGGCCGGGCCCCCCTCGAGCGTGGTGGCCGTGGTGGTGGCCACGGGGCTCCCGCCACCGGCGTGCTTCGAGTCCGAGGAGCAGCCTGCGGCCCCCACGGCGCCGACGGCGCCTGCCGCGGCAGCTCCGACCAGCAGTTCGCGACGCGTCAACGGTGACATCGGATCCCCTGTTCCGGCCCTGCCCCCGCAGGTCCAGACCAAAGCATGTCACACGGGTGTCTCCGGCCGTTCGCCCGCTGTTCACCCACGCACCGGTTCACTGCACCAGAAGTGCGCGCGACGCGCGCTTTGGGTTCAGTGAATCGGACGGCGGGGTCAGGCGGAGGCCTCGTCGGCGGCGGCGGTCGCGGCCCAGCGGTAGTCGGCCTTGCCGGCGGGCGAGCGCCGCACCCGGTCGACGAGCACCAGGTGCTTCGGCAGCTTGTAGCCGGCGAGGTCGCGGCGGGCGTGGTCGCGCAGCTCCTCGAGCGTGGGAGCGGTGCCGGACGCGGGCTGCACGACCGCGCAGACCGCCTGACCCCACCGCTCGTCGGGCACACCGACGACCAGCACGTCGGCCACCGCGGGGTGCCCCTGCAGCGTGAGCTCCACCTCTTCGGAGAAGACCTTCTCGCCGCCGGTGTTGATGCACTGCGAGCCGCGACCCAACAGGGTGATGCCGCCGTCGGCGTCGACGGTGGCCATGTCGCCGGTGATCACCCAGCGGGTGCCCCGGTGCTCGACGAAGGTGGCCGCGGTCTTCTCGGGGTCGTTGTGGTAGCGCAGCGGGATGCGCCCGCGCAGCGCCACGCGGCCGATGTCGCCCGACCCCGGAGCGACCGGCTCGAGGTCGTCGCCGAGCACCGCAGTGCGGTCGTCGGCGGGCCGGAACGTGGTCACGCCCCCGGACGGGCGGTCGGCGGCGGCGGGTGCCGCGTCGGTGGGCTCGAGGCGGTTGCTCCCCTGGGCGCCGGTCTCCGACGACCCGAACCCGTCGGAGATGACCTTGCCCGGGAACGCTGCCGCGAGGCGGGCCTTGAGGCCCGCCGACATCGGCGCGCCGCCGTTCGAGATCGAGAACAGGCTCGCAGCCTCCCAGCGCCCGGGCTCCTCGAGCCACCGGTCGAGCAGCGGCTTCCCCACCGCGTCGCCGACGACCGTGAGCAGGTTCACGCCCTCGGCGTCGACGGTGTCCCAGACGCGCTCGGGCTCGAACGAGCCGGTGTGCAGGATGACGCGGCCTCCGTTCCACAGCCAGGAGATGGCCACCCACTGGCCCGCCGCGTGCATCAGCGGCGGCAGGCAGTAGTAGGTCACCGCGAAGTCGGCGATGCGGTCGGCGAGCTCCCCGGGGGTCGACACCGGATTGAGCCGGGTGGGGTCGCCCGCGCCGAAGCA